>JAGAAL010000049.1 GCA_017615245.1 Bacteroidaceae bacterium | reverse complement strand
TATTATATATAAATTCTATTATTTTACTCCAACCCGATGTAATATGTAATTTTTGTAATATTTTTCTTGCCCACAGGTACCTACAGCGTATTTTGGGCTAAAAATGCCATGAAAAAAAAATCTTCACATGAAGTGTGAAAAACGGGGGGTGATAGGCTGAAAGTGTCTATTCCCCGCATTCTGTTGACGTTTTTTGTTGAAAATTTGGTTGTATGAAAGAAAAGTTGTATCTTTGCAACGGAATTACAATAATCAAGGAAACAATAACCATAATCATTAACAACTAAACGAGATATGGATATGAAACGAGTACTTTTTTTGATTGCGTTTATTGGAATCGCTATAGCCTCATGGGCAGATGATAGTGGTATATGCGGAGAAAATCTTACTTGGTCTTTTGTGGAATCGACAGGAACATTAACCATTTCAGGAAATGGGGACATGTATGATTATTATCCTGCTAATGGGATTTGTGCCCCATGGTGTTATACTGATATTCATGAAAAGATTCAAAAAGTATCAATCACAACAGGAGTGACAAGTATAGGAAGCTATTCTTTTTATAATTGCACAGCCCTGGAATCTATTGAAATACCCAGTAGCGTAATATCAATTGGTTATTGTGCTTTTTCTGATTGCACAGCCCTGAAATCTATTGAAATACCCAAAAGTGTAACATTAATTAACGGCGGGGTGTTCTCTCGATGTATTAGTTTAAAATCTATATCTATCCCAAACGGTGTAACATCAATTGGAGTAGGGGCTTTTAGCTCATGTGTAGCCCTAACAGCCATTGAAATACCAAGTAGTGTAACATCAATTGGTAATTATGCTTTTGATGGTTGTTATGGATTAACCTCTATTGAAATCCCCAATAGTGTTACATCACTAGGAAATAATGTATTTAGAGGATGCTATTTTTCCAAGATAATTGTGGATGACAAGAATAAGGTCTTTGATAGTAGAGACAATTGTAATGCAATAATTAGAACAGCAACTAATAGCCTTGTTGTTGGCTGTAAAAACACAAAAATACCTAATAGCGTCACGTCCATAGAGGAATCTGCTTTTAGTTGCAACTTTTCATTAACTTCTATCTCAATCCCTTCGAATATAAAGAAGGTTGATAAAAACGCTTTCGAAGGTTGTGATAATTTGTCAACATTAATTATTAATACAAAGGGATCTTTTGATGAATCTGTTTTTAGTGATTGTCATTTAAAGAGTGTTTTTGTAATAAGTGACTCCACTGTAATTGCAGAAAAAACATTTGGCACCAAAACCTATAATCATGCTACATTATATGTTCCTGAAGGCATGTGGGCGAACTTTGCTTATAGTTCCAGGTATTGGTATCAGTTTATCCACATTCGTGAATATGCCTTATCTGCAGAAAGTCTTTCAAGAGCCAAAGTTTATTCTGTGATGAGTATGAATTCTTCCGACTATCTTGTGTACGATGCGATAAATGAATCTGTGACAACAAAATCGTCCATCTTGGATGATAGTCCAAGCCATAATTGGCAAATAGTGGGAAATGGCTATAATTGCTATCTCTATAATCTAGGGGCACGCAAGTATGCAAAAGTATCACCTAATGGAGAATTTGAGTTATCTGATATACCTGTAGCAGTTGCTATGAAAACAACAGATCAAGGAATCGTTATAGGTAATGGCAATAGTACATATGCTTTTATCGTGAATGACTATTTAAACATCGATTACATGGTTTCTGGTATAGAGCCAAATCATGAAGAATCTATTGCTTCATACAATTATTATTCTATTAATGGGCATACTATCAGTAACCCTCAGAAAGGATTGAACATTATACGATCAAAAGATGGGACAACGAAGAAGATATTGATAAAATAATAAATATATGGCAGCATACGCAATATTCAATTATCAATTCTATCCAAACAATGAATAGGCTCACTAAGGAGTGTTTGAAGGGATGGAGTATGTTCAAATGACAACAAAGGAGGCCTTTGATAAGAAACAGACAATATTTGGTGATTTGTTGTTGAAGGATTTCAAGAAGGTAAAGCCTGCTGACTATGATGGAACCAATTCCGTTTTATGTTTTAATTAAACAATTGATAAAGAATAAAGTTCTATCAATTGAATGTAACTAACTGTTTTTCAATAGACAATTTGCTGAGAGAAGATTGCTGGAAAATAAGCAATCTTCTTTTTTTGTCTCCAATAATAACTCCGTACCTTTGTCGTCGATATCAAGAAAAAAATATAACACATTTTTGACGGATAAAACTTTGAGGGCAATAATAATAACTAAATTTGCCAGCGCAATCAGGTAAAACTGTGCGCCGCGTAAAGGAAAATCCTTACGTGTACATAGTATTAACTCCGAGTTGCGTGAGAGTCACCTAGGTAGAAAGTAGCTACACCTCAACCTTCTCACAAAACTTGGAAAAAATGAGAAGATTATCATTAGAGGAATTTGATGTAAACCTATTAAGGATTCTAACCCTAGAAGGTCGAGTGTATGTTGACCTTCCATACGAAGTGGATGAAGATGTATTCAAGTGTGAGATACTTGAATATGTCAGCTCTATCAATGTCTATGTGACTGATGCATGGCATGAGGATATTGATGAACTATGGGAAACAATTGTTAACAACGAACACTTGCAAAATTTTCTTGTTATGAAAAGGGGAAGTCATGCTGGACACATGAACCGTTATGCGGTAACGAGTCTTGTGTGTAGGATGCAAAACCTGAATGTATACAGTAAAGATGTCCCAATGCTAACCTTGCACCTACAACTTGAAGGTGTTAAAAAGAAAAATAAGTACTACATGTCTTGTGGTAATTACCAGCTTGATCGTAGTGATGTGCGTATCATAAACGAACTTTGTAGAAGAGTATAAAAAGAAGAAATTTATACCCAAAATAAAGTTCCGAACTTTGCAGCGTCTTCCGAGATGAGCAGCCAATTTGTGAGCGGGACATCCATAGAAAAGCGGAAGCATTTAATAACGATGAAAACAAAAATTTTGAAAGTGATTGCGAAGACTGAACCAGTCTATGTGCAATCAAAGAAAAGCGAAAGCGGCCAGTTGGCCAAGTGCTACATCAGACTCCGTGAGTTGGGTGGCGATTACGAGGACGAGTACCAATGCACAATGTTTGGCAACTTGGCCGAGCGTAAGTTCGAAACAGGTAAGACGGTGGTTGCAAGCCTCCGCTTCCAGACCCACGAGAACAACGGAGCCTGGTATCAGGACATAGTGGCAACGGACATTCAGCCGTTCAATTAAACAAATTTATTAATTCTGAGTTGGAAGGCTGAGTGAGGGAAGAGTACCAGGTTTAAATTGTCGACAACTAACTACTTCGCTCAATCCCGATAACTCAACTAAAACCAAACAGAATTATGGGAAAGAAAACCAACAAACAAAAGACGATTACGATTGATGGTATGATGACCATCGGTAAGACGAAGGAAGGGCTGCACACAGCTGACTTCGTAAGTAGTGAATACGTGGAAACGGAGACCTTTACGGGCAAGTGTAATGTACAGATGATGCGTGACGGGAACGTGTATATCACGGAGCTGCCGAAGCAACTGAGGAACAAGCCTTTGTTCCGTCAGGATCACAGCTCGCTGACGAACGGGAAGAACAGAAAGGTTTACTTTGTGTTCGCGATGGACGAGGAGCTGGCTGATGAGATTCCTGAAACATTGGTTAGGGAAGCTAAAGAGGCGGCAAGGAAGTTCACGAAGGCTTTCTTGGAGAATAAGGGAGGAACGGAAAAATGAGTGTTCATGTAATATCTTACAATAAGGATGGGGCGAAGATGATGCGCCCTGTCCTTACGGAAACGGAGTACCGAAATCTCCGTAACTCGGCTAAGCAGAAACGCACGCTGAAGGCTGTTCGTGAAGGTGATGGGAACCAGAAATCGAAGCTGCTGCAGATGAACTATAGTTGCTTGCCTAACGAGGACGGTTCGCTGAAAGGCTCTACTCGTATGAGTACAACGGTAGGAATGGATATCGACCACATAGCCGACAACGAGTTGGAGGCTGTGAAGGAGCGTATCCTCAGCAAGAAAGACGAACTGGGTCTGCTGATGCTCGAAGGGAGTGCTCGCGGTAAGGGCTATCACCTGGTGTTCAAACGTCGAGCAGAGTTCTCGCAAGAGGAGAACCTGAAATGGGCAAGCGACTTGCTGGGTGTGGCGTATGATGAGGGTGCGAAGGACATCACGAGGGTGTTTTTCACGACAACGGAGAAGGAGCTCTTCTATTTGGACGACTCCGTCTTCAAAATAGAAGAAGTTGATAGTTCAAAGTTTATAGTTGATAGTCAGTTGAACAAGTCGAAAGTTGAGAGTGAAAAGGTTGATGGGACGTATGAGAAGTATGGTGTGAAGTGGTTTGTGGTGGAGCAGTCGCAGGGGTTGTTTGAGGAGAAGAGCATGGTGTATGGCGATGAGGAGTTGATGTATAAGGGTAAGGACTTGCGACAGATTGCATTGGCTTGGTTTGCTCTGAGAGGGGGGATGCCCGACGAGGGTGACAGGAATCAGGGGCTGTTTGAACTGGCGTGTGATATGCGCTACATCGTGGAGTTTGATGCAGAGAAGCTACTGGCTTGTATGCCTGCCATTCTGGACAAGACGGAGGTGAAGAAATGTGTGAAGAGTGCTATCGTCCGTGAACGTCAGACTTCGATACCAGGCAGACTCAAGACAGTGCTGAAAAGCATGATATCGGAAAAGAAAGAGGAAGAGGAAACGGAAAAGAAAACAAACATTTATGAACTGCTGCAGAAATCGTCCGACATACTTCCGGCATATCAGCTGCCTCCGATATTCAGGGAGTTTGTATCGATTGCACCGCAGGACTTTAAGAAAGCTACTGTGGTGGCTCTGCTGCCTATGCTGGGTACTCTTGGGAGCAGGCTGCGTGCTACTTATCTTGACGGTGTGGTGCAGACACCGAGTTTCCAATGTGAGATAGAGGCTCCGATGGCAAGCGGTAAATCGTTTGCGAATCGTGTGGATGAGGTGGTGATGGGTGATGTGAGGAAGCAAGACACCATCTACCGAAAGAAGGAGCAGGCGTACCAGAAGAAGGTGAAGGCTGCCATCAACAAGAAGGAACAACCAGAGGTGGAGACTTACCCTATAAGAATCATCAACCCGACTACATCTGTGGCTGCGCTGCTCGAAAGGCAGATAAATGTAGGCGATGTGCATCTCTACTCGTTCACAGACGAGATAAAGGTGGTGCTGGACAGTATGAAACGTGGTTCGTATGGTGACCTGAGGGCGTTGATGCGTAATGCGTTCGACAACCAGTATTTCGGTCAGGACTACAAAGGGGATAAGAGCACGAACACGATGTGCAGAATCTATTTCAACACGTTGCATTGTGGTACTCCTGCGGAATACAAGAAGTTCTACGACAACTCGGAGGACGGAACCATCAGTCGTATTTTGTTTGCCGAACTGCCCGACCAGAGTTTCAAGGAGATGCCTAAGTTCAAACCGCTTACCGACAAGCAGAAGGAGAGTATCGCGAAGAGTGTACAACGACTGAGCGAGGTGACCATCAAGGACGATCAGATTCAGCCGGAATGTGAATTGCAGGACTTCGGGTTCATAAATTCATGGGCAGAGAAATGGCTGACAAAGATGCGTCTGCTGGCTAAGGAGGAAAACAACCGAAGCCTGGACACCTTCCGACGTAGAGCTGCTGTGGTGGGTTTCAGAGCTGCGATGATAGCGTGGTTCCTATACGACAAGAATACGAAGCAGAACAAGACCAGAACGATTGCTTTTGCCGAGATGATAGCCGAGCAGATGCTGGTGAGTCTGCTGCACAGATTCAAGGTAAGCGAAGTGTCGAATGTCATCTACTACAAAAACATCTGGAATGCATTGGAGAAGAAATTCACGAAAGAGGAATTGGAACAGACTGCAGAAGCGTTGGGTGTGAAATCGCCGGCATCAACACTATTGTTCAGGTGGAAGGAGCAAAGCTTAATCAGAAAGGAGGGTAAGGTGTATTATAAACAAAACATATAATGCATCAAGCAAAAAATTACAAATATTACATATTACATCAAAAAACAAAAATATGACATATTTAGAGAAAGCAGCCGTATGGATGGCGATGTCATTAGCGGCGTTAGCAGATACCAACCCCGAGGACAAGAAGGCAGCGATGGTGGCAGCTAGCATGGTGAGAAAATGCAGTAAGGACTTGGGTAACGAAGTAAGGAAACGTGTTCAGAGTGACAACACGGTGCGCGAATATGTGGAGGCTATCCACAGCCTGATGTGTGAATATGATAATAAGAAATAAAAAGGGAATATGAAGATTACAGAACATTTTAAGTTAGAGGAGTTCGAACGCAGCGAAACTCCAAAGAGATTGGGCATCGACAACACGGTGCCCAAGGCTCTCCTCCCGAATATCCACACATTCTGTTAGATAGAACGTAGATTAACCCCTTTGTTTCATGATGACATAGATGATAACGGGTGCTCCCAACATTGGGGTGACGGCATTCAGGGGGATGATGCCGGCATCGCCTGGGAGGATACAGATGAGGTTGCAGAGCAATGCGGCAGCGGCTCCACATAGGATGGTGAGGGGTAGCAAGGTGTTGTGATTCTCGGAACGGAGAAGCATACGGGCTACATGGGGAACAGCTAATCCGAAGAAAGCAATAGGACCACAGAAGGCTGTAGTGACGGCTGTCAACAATCCGGTTGCAACCAACAGGAGGTTGCGGGTGCGACGGATATTAATACCCAGATTCTCGGCATACTGATTACCCATCAACAGGGCATTCAATGGTTTGATAAGCATGATGGACATAATCAAACCCACGATGCAGCAACCTGCAAACATAGGCATCTGACTCATGGACACTCCACCGAAATTGCCCATTCCCCAAATGACGAAACTATGTACGCCTTCTTCTGTCGCAAAGAAGTTGAGCAACGAAATGGCGGACGAGGTGATATACCCAATCATGATACCTGTGATGAGCAGCATGAGGTTGCTGCGGATGAAGGTGGACAGGAACAGTATCACAGCCATAATCAGCATCGACCCTACAAAAGCGCCTATCAGCACGGACATGAAACCTGTGAACGATACACCTCCTGCTACGATGGCACCTCCCGTAGCCAACATGACGATAGCCACACCAAGATTGGCACCGCTACTGATACCCAGAATGGAGGGGCCGGCAAGGGGATTGCTGAATGCTGTCTGCAACATCAAACCTGACACGGCTAACGAACTGCCACAAAGCAAGGCAGTAAGTGCCTGGGGCAAACGCGACTGAAGAACGATATACGCCCAACTGGCTCGCTCTACTTCACCGCCTGTGAGAATCTGCCATACGGCTTCAGCGGGTATGCTGACGGAGCCGAAGAAGAGGTTGGCGATGAAGAGGAGAAGGATGAGGATGGAGGTGATGACGAGATATTTCATACGTTTTCAATTACCATGCTGGCGAGTGTAGCTCCAAAGACCATAGTGACCTGGGAGAGGGAACCGTTGGGAGAAGACCCCCTACCCCCCTTTAGGGGAAACGAAGAAGGGGGTTGCTCGCTATAGACACACTGGAACTTCATAGCGGGAAACTCTTCATTGCGCTTGAAACGGTTGCGGAGCGCGCGTGCGAGTGCATCACCCCTGACGTGCCAGAACTCGGCTTTGCGAACTTGCAGGGGATCGGTGCGGAGGGCTGCTCCCATGGATGAGAAGAGGCGGGTGCGACCATTCTCCTTCCCTACCCTTGTGGCTGAGAGAATGAGGTGTGCCTTATCGGCCAGGGAATCGATGGCATCGATGACGAAATCGTAGTCATCCAAACAGAAGTCGGATGCCGACTCAGCGGTGTAGCGACGATTGACGGCAATGATATCTGCTTCGGGATTGATTGACAGCAAGCGGTTGCGCATGACTTCCACTTTCGGTTGTCCGATGGTTTCTACGGTTGCCATGAGCTGCCGATTGATGTTCGACTCGCTGACAAGATCGGAATCGACAATGGTGAGGTGACGGAGACCTGTGCGCACAAGACTCTCAGCACACCACGACCCTACCCCTCCGACTCCGAAAAGGATGACTCGAACAGTAGTGAGGCGATACATCACCTCACTACCTAACAGTCGTTCTGAGCGATCGAAAAACTCGTTCAATTTATTTCAGCGTTTCGAATTTGGCATTCTTCTCGATGGTCCACTTGTCGCGCTTCGACACGCCACAGTCGGCTCCCTTGAACATCTTGGCTGCTGTCTGGTCGCCCTTGAGCTGCCACTGAAGCCATGCGAGTGCTACTACGGCGAATTCACCACCATGTGGCTGTGAATATGTGCCTCCGTGACCTACTGGATAGTTGACTGCACATGAAGGCACGTGATCGATACGATGGAAGTCGTCCATTCCGTTTCCGTAAGCGATATCTGACTCACCTCCGAGCAGATACATAATCGGAGAGTGGATTTCTTTCAGTTTCTCCTTCGGAGGCATCGGCATACCACCTACTGCCTGACCGGCGTTCTGCTCATTGAACAGACCACTGTTGCAAATCATGAGGCAAGTGATGCGCTTGTCGGCACAATTGTAGAGGGTCTGCAGACCTCCACACGACATACCTGAGACACAGATGTTCTTTACGTCGATTTTGTCGAAATAAGGTGACGACTTGTCGGCATTCTGAGCGATAACCCAATCCATAGATTCAATCTGCTGCTCGGTGGTAGACATAGCTCCACGATAAGGCTGACCGTCGATGGGGATGAAACCTGTAGCGACAACGATGAAGCCGTAAGAGGCGATTTCGTTGAGGAACTTGTAATGCTCCCAAGGAGAGTTGGTGCAGGCACCATTACCCCATACCAATACCGGCAACTTCTGCTTCTTGCCAAATGCCGTCAGGTCTTGTGGAACAAAAATGGTATGCTCCGCCAACGAAGCTTCTTCTTTCATGATAGCCTTGTAAGGACCTGTTCCGCCATCCTCAACCACCTGTGACCTCTGTGCGAAGCCCACGATTGCAAAACTTGCTAATGCGAAAGAAATGAGAATTCTTTTCATATCTTTAAACTCTAAACTATCAACTGACTATAAACTTTAAACTCTCAACTTTAAACTTTTATTTCACTTTCCAAACATCCAATGTGATGCCGCCTCCTGCACCGCCGAAACCTGGCTGACAGAGGAACAGACAGTCGTTCAACCATGCATATTTGCTGTCCTTAGGTGCCTCGAACTTAGGAGCGCAACGGAAATACATGCCTCCCTGGCCACCCATCTTGATGATACCGGTATTGCGAACGTGGATTGTTACACCGTCATTGGTACGAATGCAGTAGATGGCTTCCACTTCATTACGACCATCGACAGCCAACTGATAATCAGCACCACCTGGGAGTACTTCACCTTCAATCTCTGGTCCCTTGAATGTACCACCTGTGATAGGTATAATGGTGCGGGTGCCTTTACCGTTGTTGCCTGATGAATAGGCTTGACCAAGGGTTACGTTAAGACGTACTACATACTCAAGTTCTGGAGCCTTTGGCTCACCGTTCTGCTGCTGAGGAGCACCGAATCCGAATTGTGCTTTCGCAGTTGCGACGAAAGCAACGAGCATAATTGCTGTTAATACTTTTTTCATTGTTCTTGTTGTTATTGGTTAAAAAAATAATTTATTTTAGTTTCGCAAGCTCAACTTATTAGGCTCTGAAGGGGAGTTAAAGGGTAGTTAAAGGGAATTGAAAGGGCGATACTCCGCTAACCACTAACCTATTAACCTATTAAACGATTAACCTCCTTTACATTAATCTACCCATTTGAAGGTCATACCGTCCCATTTGAGTGTAAACGTCTCGTCGGCACATGCATCTTCCTCCACGCTATCCACACCAGTTACTTCGATGTTCTTGCCTTCCTCTGGCAACCGAATATAATAGCAGTATTCGTACTTTTTCATGCGCTCTTCAATCATCTTGGTCAGAGCAGGTTCTGGAGTCATAACACCCGTAGCAGGGTCGTAGTCATAGAAGCAGATCAAGCACTGATCCCAATCGACTTGTTCCCAACACTCTTCCATGTAGGCCGCAACGAGCTTGTGTCCGTTCGTGCGGTTCCAATAGCATGCATAGGTGTAGCGGTCGGTCTGTAGCACTTGCATACAGCGGATGAAACCACTTTTAGGATTGCAGTATATGTCAAATTCATCCGGATAGTCATACTCAGGATTGTCGATTTCGAGAGAGTACTCGTTCTTGGCAGCAGCATCAGGATTGCTGAGATAGCGTTTCAAAGCCTCGTTGGTTTTACACTGAGGATATGCCTCACAGAAGGCTTTAGTGAAATCCTTGATACTTACTTTAGACTGATTGGCATCGACCTTGAGGGTCTTGTCAGCCCATGTCTGTCGGATGGAAACGATGGTACGTTCGGGAACCTCATAATCATCATCTTCCTCTGTTACCTCTTGAGTTGTGTTCTCTGCGACTGCTGTAGAGTCCTGAGTTTCACCGTTTCCAGCCTTGTTGCCACATGCCGTCATGATGAGAGCAGCTGCAACAAGCATAATTGCTGTGAAATGTTTCTTCATTCTGTTGTTGTTATTGATTAAAAGATGTGACAAAGTTAGTAAAAAGTTAAGAATTAAGAGGTAAGAGTTAAGAAAAAATAAAGAAAATTGTCAATAGTAAATGGTTAAATAGTAAATATTTACTATCTTTGCCCAATAAAACAAACATGTGAACAACATGAAGGAATATACGGAAGAAGAAAAAAGTTTTAATCTTCTATTTGAATCAACCATTAAGGACCATTGGAATCGTCCCGCGCTGACCGATTATCAAGGAGAAACCTTGAGCTATGCCGACGTGGCACAGCAAGTGGAGCAGTTCCACCTGTTGTTTCAGCGATTGGGAATAGAGCGTGGTGAGAAGATTTCGTTGTGCGGCAAGAATTGTTCGAACTGGGCTGTGTGTTTCTTTGCTACAGTGACATATGGTGCTATCGCTGTTCCTATCCTTCATGAGTTCAAACCCGAACAGATACAGAATATCGTCAATCATTCGGAGTCGCGCCTGCTGTTTGTGAGCGATATTATATGGAAAGAGGTGACGAATGAGGGATTGGCTATCGAGACTCCTGATTTCATTGGTGCTATCAACATACACGACTATGCTGTGCTGATGGAGAAGGACGAGACGCTCAGTACATTGATGGGACAACGAACTGCGTTGTTTGCAGAAGCCCACCCCAATGGGCTGGCTCCCGAAGAGGTGCACTACGTACCGAATATAGGTGACGAGCTGGCCATCATCAACTACACATCGGGATCGACTGGAAAATCGAAGGGCGTGATGCTTTCGCAGAAGAACCTGTGGAACAACATACAATTCGGAATCGACGAACTTCATGAGCACATCGCTCAAGACGGAACTGTGGTCAGCATCCTCCCGATGGCACACATGTATGGTCTGGCATTTGAGATACTGAGTGAGATATGCATGGGTATGCACATCTATTTCCTTACCAAGTTGTCGCCAACCCTGATTTTCAAAGCTTTCTCAGAGATACGACCAACGCTGGTCATCTCGGTACCATTGATTATCGAGAAAATCATCCGCCGAGCAGTCATTCCAAAGTTGCAAGACAGGCGTATCCGTCCTCTTCTCTATCTTCCAATTGTGGGCACACTCATCAAACGTCGTATCTGCAGAAAAATCACTAAAGCATTCGGTAACAGATTCTACGAAGTAATCATCGGCGGAGCCGCTTTCTCGGAAGATGTAGAGAACATACTGAAGGATATGAAGTTCAGATATACTGTGGGATATGGTACCACAGAATGTGCTCCGCTGATTACCTATGCTCATTGGTATGACTTCCCGAAAGGTAGTTGTGGACGTGCCATCCACAGGATGCAGCTACGCATCAACAGCAACGACCCTGCGAACGAAGTGGGCGAGATTATGGTGAAGGGCGACGGTGTGATGTTAGGTTATTACAAAAACGAAGAAGCTACACGCGAGGCACTCGATGCTGACGGATGGTATCACACAGGCGACCTTGGTGTCATCGCAGCAGACGGCAGTCTCTACATTCGCGGCCGTTCAAAGAATATGTTGTTAGGTCCGAACGGACAGAACATCTACCCTGAGGAAATCGAAGACAAACTCAACGCACAGCCCCTTGTGGCTGAGAGTGTGGTGATACAAAATAACGAACGACTGTTTGCCCTCATCTATCCTGATGCTGATGAGGCGGAGAAACAACAAATCACCGACCTAAAGGCTGCGATGGAGATGGTACGCAAGGAAGTGAACCAAGAATTGCCTGCCTACGAGCATCTGACAGGCATCAAGATTATGGAACAAGAATTCGAGAAGACGCCGAAGAAGAGCATCAAGAGGTTCTTGTATTTGAACGAGAAGGTGTAGAAATTAGACGTTAGACTATAGACGTTAGATTTTGTAAGCTGAAAGTTAAGTTAAAGCTTACGGCTTAAATAAAAGGATTATAGAAGATAAATATGTTAGGTTTACTACAGAAAGTCAGTCGGTTACTGGCAGCCCATGCATCATTGTTTGTGACAGCAATTGCTGTCATAACGTTTTTCATACCTGATATGTTCAACTGGGTTCGTGGTACGACTCAGACCGTGATTCTGGGTATCATCATGCTGACGATGGGACTAACCCTTACAACGGATGACTTCCGTATTCTGGCTAAAAGACCATTCGACATCCTGATTGGTGCGGTCGCACAGTTCTTCATCATGCCCTGTGTTGCATGGCTGTTGGTCCGTGTGTTCCATCTCGAACCGGCACTCGCCTTGGGAATTCTGCTGGTGGGTTGTTGTCCCGGAGGTGTGTCGAGCAACATCATGTCGTATCTTTGTCACGGCGATGTGGCATTCTCGGTAGGTATGACCTGTGCCTCTACCCTACTCGCTCCTGTGATGACTCCATTGCTGATGGAACTCACAGCAGGTGAGATTATCGAAATTGATGCGATAGGTATGTTTCTCAATATTCTGATTGTGACCATCATACCAGTAGGTATCGGTTGCTTCCTCAACTACATCTATTCAAAACGTAAGAGTTTCCCTACCATCCAGTCGCTGATGCCTGGATTGAGCGTTATCTGTCTGGCTTGCATCGTAGGTGGCGTTATTTCTACCGTTCACGACGAACTGATTGCTCGCGGCTTTGTACTCTTCATCTGGACCTTTGCTGTTGTACTATGTCATAACACTCTTGGATATGTGCTTGGCTACCTTGCCGGAGTGGTTTCAAAATTCAGCAAAGCAAAGAAACGTACCATCAGTATCGAGGTCGGTATGCAAAATGCAGGATTGGCTACCGTATTGGCAGGAAACTTCTTCGCCGCACAACCGTTAGCCGTATTACCTTGTGCTATCAGCTGTGCATGGCATAGCATCAGCGGTACCATCCTTGCAGGTTTGTTTGTATGGTGGGACAAGAGAGATAAAAAACAAATTGGCGAGTAGCTACTCGTCAATTTGTTTAATTTGTACACCATCCTGAACTAACTCCTCCATATATGAGCGAATGCGACTCAGACCATTTCCCTTAGGCCATTCGTTCGAACCTGATGAATCGATGATACTTCCATCGGCGAACATCGCATCAAAACCCCACATTTCTCCGTCAAGCACCTGCATCCTGGGTAGATAACGTTCCTTATAGGCATACATCTTCTCTTCCTCGATAATCTTGCGGAAATGTTGTACCTCTGCTTTCGTGAGACGTTTCTCGAAAAGTGGGCCATACGATTCTTTCATGGCTCGCAGCACCATCTCTCCGTTCTTATCCTTCAACATTTCACCCTCATAGATATATCCAGCCATTGTACCTGTATTGGTATAGCGGAGACTTACGAGTTCTGCTTCTGGCATCTTCTTCGTAGCACAACTCACCCATGTCACCAACAATCCTAACATGGCAACAATAATCGATAATTCTGCTTTTCTCATCAACTGACTATTGTATTAATCCAGCTGTCACCAATCCACGACGAGGATCGTCGGCTGCAGCTTTCGTATTGAAGACTCCAGGATCACGATCAGGTTGCCAAGTACGATATTGAATCAATGGCATCTCAGGATCGGATACGTTCACGAGCAAGAACAAGAAACCTGTGTCGCTATAGGTACTGGAGAAGTAATCCTGACGGAGGTTAATACCGAATCGGGCGTCGTACATCTTATCCAAGATGCAATCGCTGAAATGGATATTGATGAACTCATTACGCTTGAAGCAAGCCTCAAGGCGTTCCATATATTGCTCCTTATCCATCTTGGTGTAAGATGCCTTTTGGTTATTCGTAGTCTTGATGGTAATTGCCTTTCCTTCGCTGGCAGCCTTCGTACCTGATGCTTTCTTCAACAGGTGACCTGTGATGATGACTGCTTCATCGTCGAAGATGCTCTTAATGTAATCGAGGCGATGGAGAGCAAAGGCTGTCTGGTAGTTCTCCAGGAACGTAGCCAATAGTGTACAAGTACTATCTCCCCAATACTCCAAATGCTGTTCTGTGTATATCTGCTCACGGGTAGGTTTGTCAAGACCGAAAGCTACACATTCAATCAAATCATCAGCATTGAACGTAAAGGTGACATCCTCGATGAAGACACGCTTATTGTTCTTATAAGTGAATCGCATCGGAATACTGCGACAGATGATCTTATCGCGATATGGGAAACAATGTAATTCAGGAATCGTCAGAATCTCTGCGTTTCCATAGTGAATCAACTGGTCGAACATTTCATACCCTTCAGGCGTGAAACTGCTCTTCACGGAATCGTATTTCTTACTCTTGATAGCATCAGCAATAGTCATCACGGTCTTGGTGAAGTCCTTAGCCTGTGTACGTTTCATAAAGGCATTCGTAGGAGTCGCCTGCTCTTGTGCAACCTCTTCGAACTGAGCCTTCACTTCCTTCATCTTCTTCTTGTCACCAAAGTCAACTGTAGCACTCGCTTCACGGAAGTTACTATCACCATACATATTCATCAAGTACTCCAGTTCAGGGTCGTTACGCATCTCGTTTCGATATTCATATTCGTAACGCAAATGCAGTTTGTTTTCGTCGTACGATTTGATTGTGGTAACATACGACATACCATCCTTGGCTGCATGACTCAGGTCGCTCATACGCAATCCATCATGGTAGCGAAAGTCCAGACTTGATACTGGCTGGTCATTGTAGGTCGTGAAGAGCTTGATGTTCTGTCCATCTATCTCAGCCACTTCAGTCTTGAGATTACGGAAGATATCGCGCATCTGCTGTGGAATCCAAGTAATCAACATGTGATCGTTATATTTCACATTACCAGCATCCTCAACACTCTTCAACAGACAGAGTCCCCAGTAATAGAACCGCAATGCATCATCTATTCATCCCAGTTTCTCTGCATTTTGAGCATCGATACAATGCTGAACCACTCGTTGACGCCGAGCCTGATACGTACTGTCGAGCTGCACTTTCTCCATATAAGCCATCACTCGGCACTGAGGAGGATTAGCCAGAATCAGTACATGTGTACCCTTGAGTTGCCCTGCCGCCTTAATCTTGATGACATTCATGTCTTCCATTTCCGTCTGTACGTCTTGTCCATTTTGAACATTCCGCATCGTAGAAGTCTGGTTGCTCTCCACCTTTGCTGAGATAGAGGTCAGCAAGTCTTGTTTGGCATTCTGAGTAGCCTCGTTCACATTTGCTCCATCACCAAAGCCCCACAGATATCGTTGACTTTCGTTCTGAATAGCTTGTGCTTTACGCTGATTCTCTCGCAAATTCTGTGCACTAACAAAACAAGGAACCGTAAGCAAGAGCAATGCACTCAACACACGAATCACATTATACTTCACCATATTATTATAAATTTACTATCATCTATAACCAATAACCTATAACCAATCCATTACGGAGTTTGATTGTCATTTCTACCCGGAGTGAGGCGGGTTTTGAACGACATGATTTCACTATAACCGGTTCCTGCTGCACTCGTAGCATAAGCCCGAACATAATAGGTTGTACCTGCTTGCAGGTTTTTCATTGTAACTGTTGCTTCCTCTCCCTCAATGGTACCTGCAACACGGGAACCCTGAGATACCTGATCAGGTTCGGTGCTATACAGCAAGCCACACCCAATGATTGGTAAGCCAACTGATGTAGCACTAAAGGTCAGCGTTGCTTCGTTCATAGCAACATTGGTGGTATGTGGCAGATAAACTTCAGGCAAAGATGCGCCACGCTGAATAATTGTAACATCCTGTTGAACGTTATTGCCAATTGATGATTGTGTCACCACAGTAACAGTAACAAAACGCTCCTGAGGCAATGGGTTCGGTTCTATCGTCAATTCCACATCAACAGGATCACCACTTGGTGTACCGCTGTATTGCGATAATTGGTTGGGGAACAATGCCCATTTAGCATCGCCTGCAGGATTAAGTGCTGTTACTGTTGCTTCCCAGTTGAAATTTGATTTCACACCGAAAACAGCAACACCTCCACCCGCATCGACTTCATTAGCAGGAGTGACTATCAACATCGGCGTTCTTCCACCCACTTCCACCTTCACATTGACAGGTGCAATTTTATTGTCTTTATCCGTCAGGATGATGGAACCAACGACTGCATCATTCAAATTATTGGGATCAACATGAATCGTCAAGCGCTGTACGCCTTCTTTATCCACAGATTTCACGTTATCAATAGTCATCCAATCAACTGAACTGGTGGCTGTCCATTGAGAATTACCTGTCACCAACAATGTCTGATCACCACCTTCGCATGTAAAGAACACGGTTGCAGGTGATGGTAGAATAACAATGGTACCAGGACGTTGGTTCACAGTAACAACACGTTCTATACCACTTCCTGTCCTGATGGTGATTGTACCTGTCTGAATCGACGGAGAAATACTGGCAGCTACATCGAATACCACACTCTCACTACCATTACCACGACCTGCAGAAGGTTTGGTAATAGTAATCCAATTTACATCAGTCGTTACAGTCCATGTACAGTTGGCCTCAACCGGAATGACATTATTTGTAGAAGCTTCACCGCTGACATCCATACGGGTTCCAGCTGCCAGACGGTCACTGCTGACAATATCTGCTTCCAAATTGTCTCCGCTACAAGAAGTCAGAATAGCTGTTACGAGCGGCAACATCAATAATATGCTATAAACTATACGCTTCATAATTATATTTCTATTTAACTATTTAACCTTTTCTTACTTCTAACCACTCTACGCCATAAAGGGAGGGGTAAGGGGGAGAGTCTTATGGGTCTGTTCTTTATTTTCCAAAGTTGAGAAGAACACCCAAACTGACTGAAAAACCACCTGCACTGAAGTCACCAGCCTTGGCCGCCTTATCGAAGGTATCGTCCTTACTGATTGGTAACGCTAACTCAGGTGTCAGGAACACATAAACACGATGAGCAGGAACTCCTAGTATCTTGGCACCGAAGGTCAGACTGGTTGCCTTTGCCCCGTCTGCATACTTCGTTGTTCCCTCTATCAGATTACTGGAAAGCGACTGAGCCATCACACCTACTTGTGGAGTGATACCCAACCGAGGAACCAGACGAATCTGATAGCCGACACGAAATGCAAAGGCATTCATTTTGTAGTCATTGATACTTAGCAGATTATGACCTTCACCAAACACGTTGCTATACATGTGGACTTTCTCCGACTTGCTCAAACCTAACGTGTAAGACAGCTGAGCATCGATATGGTTCCACACGGCACCTGCATAGGTAGTCAGTCCTGAGAGCGAACTCAGTGTGTACCCTACTCCGAAATAGAACGCCCATTTTTCTTTGATATAGTTGATTGGTTCAAGAGCAATGGTGTCAACCGTTGTCTCATTGTGACGTACAAGTATATTTGGATAAGAGGTAACATAGCCCTTACGTGAAATCGCAAACTGGTGAGTTCCTACAGACATTACGTTGATATCAGTCAGGTCAATCGATTTGTCGCCATCATACGTAGCTATGACATTACGTGGACGGGTATAAATCTGGACGTTACCGGTATGAGGAGTTGGTGCATCTGCTGTGATGTCGTTCTGAGCCTGTGGCTTAACGGTGAAGAGAGTCACAGCGTCATCGCAGTCGGCCTTCCGGGTAATTATCTCATGTGTACCTTCTTTCAACATCGACTTCCAACTACCAGCACCGACACGTTCACCTTGATAAAAGATTTCTGCATTAGGGTCTTCGTTTACCGTAATGGTCACATCTCCATAATGTGGTGTCTGATCAATCATCTGAATGTTGAACGACTGCTGATGAGTATCACCTTTCTTTTTTGCTACCACCTCTATTTCCGTTCTTCCTTCGAAGCGGTCTTTCTCTGCCACCACCTGATACTTTCCGTATGGCATGTAATGGTTGTAGATTGGTGTCACACCCACATACTTACCATCGACGGTAACACGTGCTTCTGTGGTTCCGGTACTGTTGATGTTCACAAAACGACCGCTACCTACATTGAGCAGCATCTCGTAAGTTGAGCCCTTGCCCAATGCAACAGGGTATTCGTATTCTACACGTCCGAAGAGCGCATGACTGATGGTTATTGATTGGGCAGACGAAGGTGCAAACACCCAGATTTCGTTTCCGTGGGTCTCGGTCGTCAAGAATCCACTGGTAACACCACCGTAGAAACTGAATCCGTCGACCTGAGGAGCAAACACCTTGATCAGTGCACAACGATCTCCGTTAGGGTCTCTGACTGTGATATTCGTAGCCATACCACTTTGGTCATTGATACGCTGTTCGAAATTATCAACTGTCAGCTGGGCTTTCATGGCTATCGTCATGAGAAGCGCCACACAGACTAACAAACTCCTTTTCATATTCTTATCTTATTATTAATTATTTTCTTTTGTTACTTCACCATCACCTTTTTACCATCAATAATATATATACCCTTTGGCAACACAATATCCTCTTCCATTTTACGTCCAGTCAGGTCAAAGGTACCCTTTCGTTCCTTAAAGTCAACAGGAATTTCACGGACGGCATCTACCTCCGAACCGAAGACATCCATATATCGCTTCACTGGGTTATGACCAGTCGGGATGAAGTATGCCTCAAATGGACGTGCTTTGCGAGCAGGACGTTCGCTTGAGAATACACTACCTGGCAGGTGATCGTCGTAAGCATCACCTACATTCAGCAAGAACATATCAGGATTTTCATAATCAATATTCTCGAAATTCGGCATAAACACACGATATGGACTTTCAACAAACATTACCTCTCGTGTTGGATACACCTCAATGTTCTTTGCACTGAACGTAACACAACCTCGAAGAATATAGCTATCCCAATAATCCGGGTCGTTCGGCATTGATAATATATAAGGTGTGTTCGCTCGGATTTCTTCTGCTTCCATAAACTCGTCGTTCGAATTGAAGGCATACAGCCAGAATGGTTTGTCACCATCCAGTTCAATCTGCTCATCAAGCAAAGTCGAGATAGGATAGATTTCACCCTTGGTCTCGTGCGTGTATGTCTGAACGTCGAACGGTACAACAATGCTCTCCCATCCCTGACAAGTACCAATCTTGGTAGCTTGATCATAACTATGGGTATAGCTGATATCCTTCACCATGAATGGCTCAGGACAATAGAAGTCATTTCCTCCTGCATCCGCATCACTCAGTACAATCCGTTCAGCCATGTAGGTTGTCATATCAATGACATTCGTTACACTAGCTGGAGCGTTGGCGATATTGGTGGCGTAGAACAACAAGTTCGGATTATTGAACTGTCCCATTGCAGCAGCAGTCAGCGGTACATGAGCCTTCCATAGGATGGAAGCCAAGTGAGGACAATGATTGAACAGACTAACCGACACACTGTCTATCGACTCCGGTATTCCAATCACCTTCACTTCGTGCATGTCTGCAAATGCCATCTCGCCCAATGCGGTGACATTCCAATGAATCCTTGCATATTCCACCATATCAGGAACATACAGTTCTTCTGCAGAACGCATCACATGTGCCACCGTCACCTTATGCTCGGCTTGGTCATGTACACGATAGAAAATACCATCAACTTCGAACTCGGTGATGACTGGTTCTTCTGTTCCTGTCAGATAACCAGGGTTGTTGGAGCCTCCGTCTATATGAGCATAATCAGCATCGAAATGCTCATCGCTGTAGGTCGTACCCATTCCACCGACAAGACTGTTACATCCAGCAAACATTTCATGGCCTTCGTCTGTCAAAGCAGCAGTAGTCCATCCGTCACCAACGAGAATTGTTGTCAAATGTAAACATCCTTGGAACATTCCCCACATCATCGTCACTTTCGAAGTGTTGAAAGACCTCAAATCAAGCTCCGTCAGACTTTCACAGCTGGCAAACATCTCACGCATATCCGTCATGTTGTCTGTCACTAAGTATTCCAGACCATTGATAGCAGTCAGGTTCATACAACCACTGAACAGGTAGCCTGTAGTTGTCAGCGTCGTTAAGTTTGCAAACGAAGGATTGAATTCAATTATTTCGAGTGTCATACGGGCATTCTGCATCTCAGGTGAGTTCAACAACTCTTCCCAAGGAATTACGATTCCCTCATTGTGCGTCCCCATGTCCATATCATAGTAGAATGTCAACTTCCTCATGTTGTTCGTAAAGACGCCGTAAGCAATCGGGTCAGTATTCTCGCCGTAGTTTTCAACATCTTCCCGTAAGACAACTATCCTATTTTCAAGTTCTTCTATCTTCCACTCACAGTCTTCGAGCTCAATAATCGTTTGTGCGCCATCTATAATCGAATTGATAGTAATGGCTTCTTCATCTATATCATGTAATGTCTGCCAGAGTCCGGTAGCTGTTTGATTCGGATCCTTTTCTTGTAAAATCTCAGTAATATCCTCAATCTGTATGTGGATTTCGTTGAGACGTTCGATCAGTTCATGCTTCCATGCTTCAAAATCATCATGACTGGCAAAGTAACCAGGATTAGCCGTACCGCCATCTATATGAGCGTACTCCAAACCTGTATGTTCTTGTGTAAATACCGTTCCGCGGCCACCCATGAGGTTAATACAATTGGCAAACATGTTATCGCCATTCTCTACCGCAACAGTACTCCAATCACTTCCTACATAAATCGTCGCTAACTCTGAACAGGCTGCGAACATATAGACCATGTTTGTTACATTGTTCGTATTGAAGTTACTTAAGTCGAGGCTTGTTAAGCCAGAACAGCCTCCAAACATTCCGCTCATATTCGTGACGTTCTGCGTGTTGAGGCCTGTCACGTCGAGGGTTGTCATGCCGGAACAGTCGGAGAACATGGAGCCCATGCCCGTCACGTTCTGCGTATTGAAGCTACTAATGTCGAGGCTTGTTAAGCCAGAACAGCCTCCAAACATTCCGCTCATATTCGTGACGTTCTGCGTATTGAAGCCAGTCACATCGAGGCTTGTCAGGCTGGAACAATTATAGAACAACCAACTCATGCTCCTCACGTTTTCCGTATTGAATCCACTCACGTCGAGGCTCGTTAGGCTGGAGCAGCCGTAGAACATACATAACATATTCGTCACGTTGTCAGTCTTGAAGCCGCTCATATCAAGGCTCGTCAGGCCAGAGCAACCATAGAACATCAAGTCCATGCTCGTCACGTTCTGCGTGTTGAAGCCACTCACGTCAAGGCTCGTTAGGCTAGAGCAGCCGGAAAACATTTCAGCCATGCTCGTCACGTTCTGCGTGTTGAAGCCACTCACGTCAAGGCTCGTTAGGCTGGAGCAGCCGGAAAACATATCGACCATATACGTCACATTCTGCGTGTTGAAAGCGGACACGTCGAGGCTCGTCAGGCCGGAGCAGCCGAAAAACATGTAGTTCATACTCGTCACGTTCTCTGTATTTAGATACTCCATGCCCGTAATGCTGATCAAAGAAGAGCATTCTTGGAACCAAAAATCTGTGCTTGTAGGCCTATAATCGGCAAAAGAAGCATCAATGACAGCTGTCGTAGCACTACCATATGGCGAACTGGAACCGTCGCCAATGCGGGAGTTGTTGATATCAATTCCACCACGTGCCGTCTTCTGATCATCATAGTAGAACGTGAGCACGGTGTTGTTCTCGCTCAATACTGCGTATGGTTCTGCTTCTTGAATCAATCCATAGTTTTCAACCTCTTCTTGTAAAGCAGACACACGTTCTTCAAGTTCTTCTATCTTCCATTCACAATCTTCGAGTTCAATAACCGTCTGTGCATCTTCTATAATTGAATTGATAGTAATGGCTTCTTCATCTATATCATGCAATGTCTGCCACAGTCCGGTAGCTGTTTGATTCGGATCCTTTTCTTGCAACATCGCTGTAATATCCTCAATCTGCATGTGGATTTCGTTGAGACGTTCAATCAGTTCATGTTTCCATGCTTCAAAATCATCATGACTGGCAAGGTAACCAGGATTAGCCGTACCACCATCGATATGAGCATACTCCACACCTGTATGTTCTTGAGTAAATACGGTTCCTCGGCCACCCTTCAAGTTATAACAACCAGCAAACATGTCTTCGCTATCTTCCACAGCAATGGTAGTCCAACCGTCACTGACGAAAATTGTAGTAAGCGCAGAACATCCTTCGAACATTTGGTGCATTGCTGTTACATTAGCGGTATTGAAACTGCTAAGGTCAAGAATCGTCAATTGGGAACAACCTGAGAACATACCAAACATGGTCGTGTTTTTCTCTGTATTAAAACCAGTTAAGGAAAGATTAGTCAAACTATTGCAGCCGTTAAACATCTGGTGCATATCTGTCACGTTAGATGTATTGAAACTGCCAAGATCAAGATCTATCAAAGCAGAACAGCCATCGAAAACGCTGCTCATTTCTATTACGTTATCAGTAATAAAATTGGATAAGTTGAGAGTTGTCAGACTAGAGCAATCACGGAACATATAGCCCAAGTCCTCTACTTTTGATGTATTGAAACTACTTAGGTCTATGTTTGAAAGCTTGGAACACCCTCTGAACATCGCCCTCATATCAGTCACATTCCCAGTCTTCAAATTACTGATTCCAATTATAGATGTGAGGTTGTCAAATTCATAGAACCAATATGCAGTGCTTGTTAACGTCGTACAATCAGCAAATGATGCATCGAATACAACAGAAGTAATTGTTTCACGATAGTCGTGCCACCCTCTATCTGTCTCTTCTAAGAATGGTACAACACTCATTCCACCACGAGCATTCATTTGTTCATCATAGTAGAAGGTAAGCACGGTGTTATTCTCACTCAATACCGCGTATGGCTCAATTTCTTGAACCAATCCATAGTTCTCTACCTCTTCTTGCAAAGCATATACCCTTTGCTCAAGTTCGTCAAAATCCTCTTGCCAGTTATCGAGGTCATCACTCGTCTCCGCCTCTTCCAAAGCCAGACTAACATTAACGACATCTTCATTCAGTTGGTCTATTTCTTGCCAAAGTTCTGTTGCTGCACGATTCGGGTCTTTCTCTTGCAGCATCATTTCAATCTCCTCTAAATGATAATATATATCACTAATCCGCTCATTAAGTTCATACTTCCGCCATTCCAGATTCTCCTTATAAGTGAAGTATCCAGGATTATTCTCTCCTTCGTCAACATGAGCGAACTCCACACCGGTACGTCCTTGATTGTATTCCGTGCCCTCACTACCCTTCAGGTTGTAGCACTCCATGAACATCCCCTCTCCATTCGTGACATTCGACACATCCCATCCGTTACTCACATAGATTGTAGTAAGATTCTCACAACCCGCAAACATGTACATCATATCAGTCACGTTGTAAGTATTAAATCCACTCAAATCGAGTGAGGTGAGATTCACACACCCAACGAACATCTGCGTCATATCTGTCACATTGTCCGTCTTCAGGTTTTCGATTCCTGTGATAGAATTCAAAGTCGTCAGACTCGAAAACCAAAACGCAGTACTGGTCAATCCATAATAATCGGCAAATGAGGCATCGAAGACCACTGTCTCTATCGGCTGTTGATTGGCACTCCACGGACATTCATCGTATGAGGAAAACGGCCCTATTCCCATTACTGCCGGATACTGTCCCTTGTTCGTGTCATAATAGAACGTCAACGTCATTCCATTCGTATCGCCCCCACTCAATACCGCGTATGGCTCTTGTGCCCATAGTTGCAATGGGAACAACAATGTAAAAAGGCAAAGAATGCTCAGTAATTTTCTATTCATATTTAGTTTTAGTTTTTGATTCAGATGTAAAAGTAATTTATTCTGCAAAGATAAACAAAACAAAAGAAACCACCAAACGTTTTTAAAAAAAAGTTAATGGTTTCTTTTGTTTTATACACGGTAAACTGTAAACTGGAACATCTTGAAGCAGCGAGTGCAGAGTCAAACTTGTTTGAACTGTGCCGAGTCGTGACAAGATCGAACGAAGTTAAACTGTAACCTATTAATACTCCCGCTTATCTTCCTTTGCCATCCACATTCGAAACGAAACGAGAGCCTCATCGCGCAAAAGCGGGATGATGGGCACCGTTCGTTCATCGAGCGAACGATCCAGTTCCTCATAGATGAAGTCATCAGCGAAGTCAATATCACGGGCATCCTTACGGTTGTTGCCATAGAAGATACGACTGATACGTGCCCAATAAATGGCACCAAGGCACATCGGGCAGGGTTCGCACGATGTATAGATGGTTGCACCGGTTAGGTCAAACGTACCTAACTTCCTACATGCCTGTCGAATGGTATTCACCTCTGCATGTGCTGTAGGGTCGTTGTCGATAGTCACACTATTACTGCTACCTGCAATCACCTCACCATCTTTCACAATGACGGCTCCAAACGGCCCCCCACCACGTTCTACACTCTCATTAGCCAATCGGATGGCCTCACGCATATACTGCTTGTCTTGTTCTGTAATATTATTTCCCATCATTCATTTACTATAAACTATTAACTTCTAAATATTATCTTCTGCGTCTCCCAGTCCATCTCCTCGATGATAGCGATAGATTCCAACCGATACCCCTCTTCACGTAACATACGACCACCTTTTTGTTGACCTTTCTCCACAGCAATACCGATGCCTGCAACCTGCCCACCAGCCTGATGCACTAAGTCAATAAGTGCATGCACAGCCTCACCATCGGCCAAGAAGTCATCCACAATCAGTACACGGTCGGTTGCATGAAGATAGGGTTTTGACACAAACACATTATTCATCTGCTTGTGTGTGAACGAATAGGCATGCGACATATACTTGTCATCCGTACTATTAGCAGTTTCTCCTTTCTTCGCAAACACTATAGGCACATTGTACAGATTGCCCACCATCGTTGCAATAGCAATACCGCTGGCCTCGATAGTAAGTACCTTGTTTACCTCTACATCATGAAAACGCCGTTTCAGTTCGTCAGCTATCTTACGCATGATGTCAATATCAATCTGGTGATTCAGAAAGTTATCTATCTTCAGGATATTCCCCTGCTTAACAGTCCCATCATTCAGGATTTTCTCTTCAAGGAAGTTCATAACTAATCATTATTTGTTAGATTCTTCACAAATTCCTCTGGCAGAAAGATATTCTCTACCTCCAATGCATCCTTGAATAGCGGAGCAATCTCTTCGTCATAGAATCCGGCGATACCACATCCTATACGTGTCACCAAGAACTTATACTCCGTATGCTCTTTGGCAAACCCTATAAACTCGCCTACATAAGGCTTGATGGTCTCTACCCCACCCTGCATCGTCGGAATGCCATAGCTCTGTCCTTGTAGACCTACACCCTGTCCCCATATCGCACCAAACTTACGATAAGCCAACAGTGCAGCGCCCCCACCATGAGCACCAGCCAAGTTGCTTCCGAACACAAACACCTCATCCGCCTTCAAATCCCGAATCATCTCAGGTGTATATGCCCTGTTGTAACGCTTCATAAGCAACCTATCATTTATCCTTGTGAGCATCCTTCAATTGCCATTTTCTCTCTCTATAAGCCCTCCATTCACCAGCCAGGAACTGTCCGAATTTCCATAACAGGAAGCCGACAATACAAGCAATGACCACAACCATAATTGTATGACAGATATGCCATGAAATCCAAAAACCAGGGAAATGATGACCATGGAAGAAATGTCCCGCATGATGACCACCTTTCGCACAAACTTTGACTACGGCTGAGCCAGCCATTAACAAAAATGTATTCATAATCTCGTAGGTATTAATTATCGTTTGCAAATATAAGAAAGATTCATTATTCCACCAAATCTTTCACATAAAAAAGAACCATGAAATACAAAAAAATATAATTTCTTGTTGTAGTGACACGAAATCTACATGTTTTTTAGAGTAGGACGGGAAAATGAGTCAATTCAAAAAGGAAAAGCAGCCGATTTATGAAGTTTCGAGTAGCCATTGCTTTCACATAGCTATCTCATCGATGTTAAATACAGCATAACGAACTTGCTTAAAAACGGGGCAGGAACCTTATGCTAATCGCAGTTATCCATGTCGGATTTATGTTTCGTTTTCCGTGTGTAGGTTTTCTTGGATAGATGGATTCGGCTGAAGGAATGGAATCCTGGACCGAGCATTTGCTGCTCTGCCTCTCGCCCACCCTTGTGCATCGCCTTGATGGCATCGAGGTTGGTACCGTTGATGACTTTGCGTCTGTTCTTTTTCATAAAGAACCCTCTTACTGCTTTGCAATTTCTGGGACGACGAGGAGTTGTACATCTGCTTTGATGAAGGTGTACATGTCTTCATCTTTATTGTAGAGATCGAAGTTGAGGGTGACGTCGCAAGGCTGAAGTGCCTTACCGTTGATATTGAATAGCTGGTGATCGATGATAATCTGACCGTCTGTGGTCTTCAGGGTCTTCGACACGCGTGTATCGCCATACGTATAGGTTGCAATGAGGGACAGGGATGACGGGAGTTTAACATTGGTATCAATGACAAGGGTATCGAGCAGTTCGTAGGTCTCTTCGAATGACTTGCGCAACTTGATGGGTATGCTAATTTCTTGCCCTTCCTGATATGGAGTGTGGGTGGACAGATGTTTATTGGCGGTGAGGATTTCGAAGGCTGTGAGGGAGTTCTTCTCCATGGACTGAGATACGAACAGACACATCTTATTGGTTTTTGTGTTGACTGCCTTAATGGCTTGACGTTCTACGCCCTTAGCCCAAGTGATGACGGACTTATCGTTGAAAGTAGCGCCCACCTGTACTTTCTTTCCATCAACAAGGACATCGTTGCTGTTAGTATACAGCACCTTATAATCGTCAGCACGAAGAATTGAAAAATTATAAAACGTAAAAATTAAAAGAGTAATAATTTGAAGTTTCATTTTGCTTGCATTTTTGATTTTCTATAAATATTATAGATAAAGTGATAAAGCCAATAGAGGAAAGTCGGGATGTACATATTATATACATAGCCTGTGGTAACGTATGCGATGAGTGCCACTACAAGCAGGATGGACGGCACACTGAAGATGAAGAACAGCATGCGAAGTACGATATTAGGCATCATTCTGGCAAACGTGAGATTACTCATCAGGAAATAACAGATGATGAAGTAGATGATAAACTGTACGGATGCCCATCCCCAATGAAAATAGTGATCGCCTTGTTGCAGCGCATGATAGGCATTGATACAGATGATTGAACCTGGCTGAGGACCAAGGTAGGTATCATGAACATCGGTCATAAAGTCTCCTACGATGACAATCTTGTCTTGTAGCTGCATGGAAATCGGATAAATGCTGTCGTGAGCAAGGATGTCTGCACCGAGGAACTCATATCGTTTCTCCAGAATGTTTGGGGTCTCAAGACTATAATCATCGGCCACCCTGATTGGCATATTGAGGGTGATGGCGTTCTTGCAAAGACGACCGTTGGAGAAAAAGAAGGGTCCCCACTTCTTGATGGTCTTTCCTGTAAGGTCTTCGTAGATACGTAGCGGCATCGTGGGTTCGTTACCCTCACGCACAAACTGGAAGTGAGCGAAATTCTTGACTTTCCATGTCACGGTATAGTCAGCATAGGCTGATTTCTTTTTCAGCAAGGAGTCGGAGAGGTAGGAATCGGTGTGGTCGGCAATCACAATGCGGTTCATCTTACTGATGGTAGCAAACAGCGCCGAGTCTTGCGGACTCTCTATGTTGTGTTCGAAGAACACATCCATCATGATATAGCGATAGTTGTCGGCCTCGTATGCAGCAGTAAGGAACTGTAACAGCTTCTCACGGTCAGTGATGACATACTGCCCCACAGGAATGTCGTGTACAGAATAATCTACCAGTTGCTTATCGTAACACACATTGACCAAAAGGATGCTGTCAGGCAAATTGTCCTCATACTGACCACTGAACTTCATGAAACGGTCGAACGTACGCAATACCTTCATCTCATCAGGCATCGGCATATCGCTGTTGCCAATGAAATAGCTGGCAGCAATGATGCCGATACTGAGCAACAAGGCACCACAGAGCTTAATCTTGAAGTGGCGTCGCAAACTGAGAAGAAAGGTTAATTTCGTCATCGTTTCAAGGGAATAATTGTAGCAGTTGAGTTGTCACAATGCGGATGAGTATGTCCTACAGGCGCTCCCTGATAGGCGGGGTCGGCTATCACATAACGCTGCTCGCCTATGGTTACGGCATCACCCTCCACATCGTCTGTGAAGCATACAGCTGTTGCCATGTGACTAAACGTTTTTCCGTCCACCTTTGCGTTATAATTGACCAAAGCGACATCAAGTTCCATCAAGTCGCGAACGATTCGTGAGAAGAGGATGGCAAAATCCTCAGAATCACCATTGAGATAATAGAGCATCTCTTCGGGGTAGAAGGGACGGTAAATCGGTTTGGCCGTTGATGTCTTGCGTTTGGCACGCGACGTATATTTACAGGATGTCTGTACCCAATCAAGCAGCACATTCACAGCCGCTTGCTGTCCGTAGTTCAATATATACTTGCGCAGTTGCGGATAGAGCTGCGATTTGACCTCGTCGCTCAAAGGAGTATTTGCATAAATCTCCCATTGCGGTTTTCCCTGTTTCAATGCAACTGGCGAATTGGCCAAAGTCTTGATGCGCTGGGCGTTGAACGTTACGGTTGCCTGAGTAGGCATCACATCTGCCTTGATGGTACGCACATCACCGCTGCCGGCACCTTTCTGTGCATAAACAGAAGTAAGTGTCGCAAAAAGCAATATAACAAATATCTTTATTCTCACTCTTTCTTCAATTTTTCTTCGTTCAGTTCTCACGACTTTAGTTGTAAGTATTTCAATTTTTCAATCACTCTAACGCTATCAATGTAGCATCGTCACAATCGGGCATCTGCATACCGACCGATGCTCCTATATAGGTAGCATCGCAAACGACGTAGGGCACGTTATCGAGCAGATAGCGCACACCACCCACTTCTTCGTCGAAATGGACAGCTGCGGCTAAGTGACCTGGGTAATAAATCAATGCACATTTCAGTCCCACCAAATCTCGAACCAATCGGGTGAAGAGAATCGAACGGTCTTCACAGTCGCACAGCGGATAGTTGAGTGTTTCTTCTGCAAAAAATGCACGGTCGCCACCCCATACCACATCGTCGTAGCCATATTCAAATCCTGTCTGGACAAAGTTGAGGATTCGTTCTACTTTCTCTACCGGACGTTTTCCTTCGAGTGCCCGACGAAGCTCTGGATAGATTTGGTTCTTGATATCCTCCTGCATCGGAGTATTGGCATACATCACCCAACGGGTTGTGAAATCATCGCCGATACGTGAGGACGGATAAGTCTCGTAGAAATCCATGAGGTTCTGGTTCACTTTCACATGAACCTTCACCTCTGGGTAACGCTTAGAAACCACTTCACGCTCTTCGTTCCACTCCTCTGTTAACTGAGGTGCGGTCGGGATGAAGAGCGACAGTTTCTGCTCTTGTGGGTAGGCAGCTTCGCATATCAGCAAGCTTGAAGGAGTGGTTTCGAGAACAGGATAGTAGAAGTCTCCGTCCAGCACCCAAGGCATCTTACCATAGATATAATGACGGCTTCCCACCAACAAATACAGACTCTCCTTCTTGGCATCTGTAGCGAAACGGATTTTATAACCCGACTGACAATAGATATAGCCTGTCAACAATGCAGATTCTTTCGTGTCTTTACCACAGAATGTATCACTGATTGTCTTCAGCATCAGCAAGTATGCCCAGTCACACAGGTTATATTTATCGCGAAGAGCCAGACAGTCTATGATTGTGTTGTCGTAATACTTCGTGGACAACTGCTTCAGTATCAGGTCGGCTACATTATCGGGTGTCACCTTGCCAAGATATAGACGCCGACTCTCGTCGATACGGACAGACATCTCTGTGCCAAAGAATGTGAAGGGCATCGTAGAATACTTCGTCTGCGATTCCGGGACCTTCACTTCCTGAATCGGTTGCTCCTTGATTTCCTCTACCTTATTATCGCTCGGGGTAGCAGGTTGGGGACGTTTCTTGCCCTGCATCTTTTCTAGCTCATCTTTGTTAGGCTTAAAGATTTTCTTGGCAATACGTTCCACCTTATCAAGAAATCTCCATCGGTCTGTAGCATGCGGTTCACCTTCAGGATCCTGATAAACCACAGGTTTGATGTAATCATCCTGAGGTTTAGGCATAACAGGCGCAGACTTAAACTGTTTCCATATCTGACGCACAAACTCAGCATACTCCTCATTGTTCTTCCTGCGGAACTCCTCAAACTCCTTGTGGATATCGTCTCGGAATTCGTTGAAGATATCGGCAAACGAACTTTCATCCGACTCGCGGTCTTCAATCGACTTGAGCAAATCGGCCGTCTGCTCACTGTCACGGCTATGCTGTTTCAACGCTGTCAGCTGCTCGTTGTCCATCTGCTTCAGCACATACTGCACATACTCCTGAGCCACATTGGTCATAGTGTTTCCACTTTTTTTTGCCAATGTGCTGACCGCACCCTTGCCCGATGCAAGCAAGATGATACGCTTGGCGTTCTTCACATCAAGCAGCTCCACCCTACTGTCGTCAGGTATGTTAATCACCGTTGTAGGTGCTATGCGGGTGTTCATCGCCAAGGGAGTCGAGGTACCATTCGGCGAGTAAGTCACATTACCCACCACATAGTACACCAGCATGTCCTGTGCGAAAGCCGAAAACGGCAACAGACAACAAACGACAGCAACAATTAGAACTCTATATTTCCTCATTTACTAATTGTCTAATCTATCAACTTTCAATTTTCAACTATAAACTATAAACTTTAAACTTTACAGTTACCACTTAGCTTCAGCTTTTGCCTTCTCCTCTGCACTTGCGTTAGCCATCACTTTCTTAAGAATCTCCTTTGCCTGAGAGTCCGCAAAGGCCATACCAATCTGATACTGAGTGTTATTGTTCACCTCACGATACATTTGAACCACAATCTGCGTCTTGTCGAGCGACTGGTCAATCAACTGCTTGGTGGTGCTCTTGTCAGTCATATTGGTAGCCACATCAGTCGATGAAGTCTGTACGTTGATCATGGTACTTTCCAAGATACCAGCCACTTTCGTATTGATAATTCCAGCAATTTCATTGCGTGCACGAGAAATAGCAATCGTACGGGCACCTGCCTGACTGCCAGAAAGTGCTTCCGACCTACCTATGATATACTGAGGCAAACCAGCCTGCCCGCCACGCTCCTTCACTAAGAGTTCAGCCAACTGGGTCTCCATTGGGGCACTACCTACAGCCACTTTCCAACCTTCTTTCTTTAAATCCTTTGCCTGCTTCTTAGCATCCTTGGTTGCCTGTTTCATGATTGCTTTCTGCTCCTTAATTGTTTGAGGGTCTTCCTGTGCATTAGCCGCACTACAATACATCATACCTATCATGATGGCTACGAGATAAAAGAGTTTTGTTTTCATTAGGTTCATAATTTTGTTGTTAATATTTTATATTAGTTTTAGTTCACTGACCATGAGCGTTTATCACGCTATGACGTGCAAATTTGGCAATAATTTTGAGAATGGCAAAACAAAATAGCAAAAAAAACACCTATTTCTTGTGTTTTTCACCCTTTCACACCACTATTATAATAATATAAGGTGATTTTTTTGTACTTTTGCACCCGAAATAACAAACAGTTCTATGATAAATAAGATAGTCATCTCAACAGACATACGTAAAGCTGTAAGCGAGGCAGTCGGAGCCATCCCACACGACCGGCTGTTCCTGCTGACCGACGAAACCACCGACCGCCTGTGCCGTCCGCTCATTGAAGACATCCCATGCATGCAGAATGCACAATCTATCGTCATAGGGGCGACCGACACCCACAAGAACCTCGACACCCTTGCTGCAGTATGGACAGCACTCAGCAACGGAGGCGGTAGCCGTCATTCGCTCATGGTGAACCTTGGAGGCGGCATGGTGACCGATCTCGGAGGCTTTGCAGCATCTACATTCAAACGAGGTATTCCATATATCAACATCCCTACTACCCTACTCTCGATGGTCGATGCCAGCGTGGGAGGAAAGACAGGCATCAACTTCAACGGACTGAAGAACGAAATCGGTGTATTCCGCACACCAGAGACCGTCATCATCGATACAGAGTTCCTGCGCACACTCGACCACGAAAACATCTGCTCAGGTTATGCAGAGATGTTGAAACACGGACTGATAAACAACTCTCAACTCTCAACTTTCAGCTCTCCTCACATTCAATCTTGATGACGTAGATTACCGATTACTGGGAGAGATGGTCGGTGAAAGTGTGGCAGTGAAAGAGCAGATTGTGAACGAAGACCCGTTGGAACACGGCATCCGTAAAGCACTCAATCTGGGACACACCATCGGACATGCATTCGAGAGTTGGTCACTTACACGTCGTCCATACCTCCACGGATATGCTGTTGCATGGGGACTGATTTGCGAACTATATCTTTCTGTTATCAAGACAGGATTCCCCACAGACAAGATGCGACAAGTCGTACGGTTCATCAAGGAGAACTACGGCACCCTGCCCATTACCTGTGACGACTATCCCGAACTCTATGAACTGATGACCCACGACAAGAAAAATGCAGATGGCATCATCAACTTCACCCTATTGGGTGATATCGGAGACATCCGCATCAATCAAACAGCCACCAAAGAAGAAATTTACGAAACACTCGATTTTTTTCGTGAAGGATAAAGAAATAATACAATAAAGGCTCCACGTTGGGAGCCTTTATGTTATTTGATAATCACAAATCCTCCGTCTTTCAGCAGATGGAGCTTCACCTTCTTCGGATCTTTTATCTTCAGCTGAGTCTTCTGTGGTTCCCGCTGTGCATCATCGCTATAGAGAGTCACTACATCACCTTTCACGAGGAACTGTGAAAGATCGAACACCTTATCACACTCTACTTCTGCATTGTTGCCTGCGATATACCATGTACCTGCACTCTGACGAGCGAGCACACAGAAACGGCCCGGATAGCCATCCACGAACTGTGTGTCGTCCCATGTGGTAGGTACAAGTCGCATGAAGTCGAGACTGACCTGTGGGGCCCCACCCTCGCTGAAAGGACGCAGGTTCTCGGGCGTGAGGGCGAAGTTCTGAATAGGATTCTGGAACAGAACTGCCTGAGCCAATTCGTGGCAGTCGGTCGTGCGACGTGTGTTGCCTCCTTGATTTCCCTTGCGGATATGACGATTGAGGAACGAGCCTCCGAACTCCATACAACCTATCGTGTTACGAATAAACGGATGTGTCGCCGTATCCTTTGCTTCCTTGTCGGCTGCTCCCTGTCCGAAGTAGATATTCTCGGATGCCAGAACTGCCTCGCTTCCCACATAGTTGGGATACATACGTTCCCATCCGCGAGGAATGGTACATCCGTGGAAGATAACCATCAAACCATTATCATCTGCATCGCTGAGGATGGCTTCATACAGTCGCATCGTCTCCTGCTTGTCACCCCCGAAGAAGTCGACCTTGATGCCTTTCACACCAAGACCATTCATCCAACGCATCACTTTCTTACGCTGAATGGGGTTGTCCATCTTATGGATAGGTCCTTGTTCGATATCGTTCCAATAACCGCTTGAACTCCACCACAGGAACACATCGATTCCCTGACTTTGGGCATACTTCACAAAGCGCTCCATCCCATCATAACCGAAGTTGGTATCCCACCAGTTATCGACAAGAATATACTTGTATCCCATCGCTTTAGCCAAAGCGACATACTTCACCTGATCATCATAATTGATGGAGTTGTCTTGCCACACAATCCAGCTCCAAACACCCTTGCCAAACTGATAGTTGTGGGTGGTTTCGTAGAGCGGTTCCACATTGTCCCAAGGAGCAGTTGTCTCGACAATTGGCTCGAGTGTGGCTCCCACGGTAATCGTGCGCCAAGGTGTGCTACCAGGAAGTGCAAAAGCAGGAGCAACGGTTCCGTTTCCGTTGTTCTCGCCCTCCATCGGGAACTCAATGGTGTAGAGTCCGTCACCCTTCATATCGGAGATGCGGCTTCCGCAATACTTGCTATCGACGCCCGTCTCGCTCAGAAGTACCCACCCGTCGTCACCTACGCGGAACAGACAGGGGAAGGTGTAACCGTGACGATACTGAGACACGTTGCTCATAGGTGCATCATAGCCATAGCCTTCTTCATAACTGGGTTTGGTGCGTTTCCATCCTATCATCGGATTGCTCTGAGGAGTAAGGAACGTAGTCGTTTTCGTTGGGAAGTCGAATCCTGTAGCTTCGGAACGAATCACCACACTCGCTGTCTCACCGAATTTCGGCAGGTTGTAGCGGAAAGCGATGTCGTTGTTGCTCACGCGAAACTCTACTGCAGCGGTATAACGACCTTTCTGCAGATTCACGGTCAGCCGATTGGCCTCATAGTGTACCTTCGACACCTTACTGCGGTTGAGCGTATAGTCCTTGTAGATTTTCGACTCGTCAGCCGAAGCAAACGTCAGTTGCTGCGAATAGTCGCCCACGTTGGCCACGAATCCTAACGGTGATTCGTCGAGCATCTGTTTCCCATCATACAAGACAGCATAGACGGGACGTCCGTCTTTCATGTCCACATTTACTTTAAGGCGTCCATCAGGACTGCTCACCGTTGCTACCTGAGCAACAGCAATCATCGTTTGAAATGCAGCAAATGCTGCGAAAAGTAGTTTTTTCATATATTTCTTTTATTAGGAGTTATCGCTTTGCGAGGAAGTTACTTCGCTAAAGTCTCAACTTACATTTTTTCATTTTTTAATTATTACATTGCAGAAGGCTTTAAGCTGTGAGCAGCTTAGCGTATGCTTCCAACGCTTTCTTTGCAATTTCCACAGCTTCGCTCATCGGCATATTATGTAGCTGTCCGCCTGCTGCGTTCAAGTGCCCGCCTCCATTGAAGAACTCTGCTGCCATCTTGTTGGCAGGGAAATCATCGACGGAACGGATGGATACAAAGATTCGTGGTCGCTCCGTATCTTCACGCATGTAGATGGACAACTTCGTTCCCTTGATTTCAAGCGGCAGATTCACCACCCCTTCCGTATCACCTTTTATATAAGAGAAACGGCTCAGCTCATCGCGTGTCAGCGTGAAGAGTGTGGCATGCATATCTGGGAACACCTGCAACTTCTCGGAGAGGATATAGCCCAACAGGCGGAATCGTGCTTCCGTGAAGTTGTTATAGATCTGACGGTTAATGCGGTCCTTATCGATACCTTTCTTCAATAGTTCGGCAAGAATAAAATAAATATCAGGATCGTTGGCATTATACGAGAACTTACCTGTATCTGTACACATTCCGGCATATAAATCTTCCGCTCCTGCCTTGGTCAGAGATGACACACCTCCGATGGCATCAATCAGTCGGAACACCAGTTCGCTGGTGCTGCTCGCATCAGGGTACGAAATAGTGAGGTCGCAGAACTTCTGTGGATGCAGATGGTGGTCAATCATCAGTTTCTTGGCATTAGACTTCATAATCGGGACAGCCAGTTCCTCTAATCGTGAAGGCTCATTGAGGTCGAGCACCACGATCAAGTCGGCAGCCGTGATAAAAGTCTTCGCCATTGCCCTGTGTCGGTCGTACTGAATAATACGATCAGCATCGGTCATCCATTTCAGGAAATCAGGGAAATAGTTAGGCATGATGACCGTCACCTGCTTTCCCTTCTTCTTCAGGTACTCATACAATCCCAGCGACGAGCCGATAGCATCACCGTCAGCCGATATGTGCGACACGATGACCACATTGCGACACGTCTCAAACATTCGTTTGGCTTCCGCAATTTCAGTATATGATATTTTCTGTGATAACATATTTATTTTTTTTGGAGTTCAGGAGTTACAGACGATACTCCGCAAACCCTTAACCGCTAATTTCAAATCCTTTGCAAATTTAGTGATTTTTGAAAACAAAAACACTATTTTCCCCCACAAAACACTTATTTCGCAAACAATTATTCTCTTATTCCTTATAAAACGTTATCCAGTTAGTGCAATGATTCTATGCAAAAAAGACTCCATCATTCTTTGCCCATCAGCAAATCCAAGAACATCTTCACTCTCGCAAAATATTCACGTATTATCGTAAGATATGCACGCCTCGATTTCGGTTCTTTGGCGTTATATGCCTGTATGTTCTCCACATTTAGCCCCAGATGTTCTGCCTGATATATGGCCCGCTCGTTGTGGAATTTCTGAGAGATTATAGTAAAGCTCTTCAGCCCATACACCTTGTTCGCATTGATCACAGAATTAATCGTTCGATAGCCTTTTCCGTCCAAGATGATTGCACTTGCTGGAACACCTCGTGCCACTAACGAATCCCTCATGCATTCAGGTTCATTGATGCCATCCAAACTATTCTCATCACCACTAATCAGAATCTTCTCTATCTTCCCTGCCTTATATAGCTGCTCTGCTGCATCAATGCGATAGATGAAGAAATAATTTGTAATCCTATCAAGGCGAGCCTTCGGAGTCGTTCCCAACAACAGCCCTACCTTATTATACTTAATGCTGTCAATCTCAAAGAATACTTTACCCTTGGCATTATTGACAACTAGCTGATTACTTATCAGCATGGTGACGATACTAAATGCAGCAATAATGCCTACCAACCACGAGATTCTTTTTACAATTATCTTCATTTCTGCAACTAAAATTGGCAATGAAACATCCAGATGACTCCCAACATCTTTTCCCTTATCTTTTTATTTGTCAATTATTTATATCATACGACTCCCCTTCAACTATCTCAATGAAATCATATTCTTTTATAGCATCTTCTATTGGTTTGAAATCAAGCCTGTGAATAAGATCCCAAGGATTGTGTTCTCTTCCCAGACATTTATCCCTAAAATTCCCATTGTTGCCATCAAACATGTTCCATTGCACATCAAAGAAGTAGCCATTGTATTTTTCATATTTTACCTTCAGACCTTTCGTTATTTCATATTTCTCTTTAGATAGCCCAGCAGGAATAGAACGGACAAAGGCATAGCAACGTTCGCCGTCTCTTTCAAACCAGATCTGTGGATATATTCCTATAACATCGCAATAAGAAATTTTGGTGATTCCTTGCTTCCTTAAATATTCACATGCATATCGTACTCCCAAATTATTAATCTCCCATGCGGACATAACCCCTTCATTATCTTCTTTCAACTCTTCGAGGACTATTTTTTCGTGTGTTCTTGCATCAATAAGGTTTAATTCATTGGAACACGGACTTCCATCAGCACAATCGATAAGAAATATACACGGAGTCAAATTGTATTTTTTACATTCATTAAGCAATCTATCATTATATTGATTATCCACAAACAACTCTCCATGCCCATCTCTTACTCTATACAATCCTATAATAACACACAATACATAAGTATTATATGATATGCACAAATGCTGGAAAGACATTGGTTGGGGATATGTTTGCATCCATGACCAACCATGACCATATTCAATCCCTAAAGAATCAAAATATTGATTCAAACTGTCATAGGCGATTTTATTCAACTCTTGAAAATCATCATCATATTTTTCAAATGAAAACTTCGCATCAATATATAGCGGTTCTCTTTCCAAATAAGCTTTATCTTTTCCAGAAGGCATAACATAAGATTCTGTAGAGAAAGGATCAATTTCACTTTCATGCATAACCATTTTTATAATTCTGCCGTTTTCGCATGCCACTTCTAAGTATGCAACAGATTCCTCCTCTCCGATTTTTATGCAAACACCATTTAACTTGTTTGTATTATCCTTACTATTTATACCATATATTACTTTTATATTATTGCTGTATTCTTCTCTTAATGCGTCAAATTTGCCAGTTAGGTATTCAAGATACTCCTCTCTGCTAGATATTTCAGTAAATACAAAATCTGATGAGTAGTGAAGATCCTTATCTAGATATGGAGCCAAGACATCTGTATCAAGAGTTCTCCATGCTTCTCCCACTTGATGAACTATGTTGTTGTCTGATAGTGGATTTGTTATGGGCTTGTTCTCTTGTTTTGGATACATATTCTTAGTGAAGATTTGTATGGTGTATCTATCGCCATTAATATACTCCCCAGGGTGGTCTACATTATCGGCTTTTACACCAATTACCTTCAGCCAATTTCCATTATCTCTAGTATAAGTTTTTTCAAAATCTGAGGATTCTTGAAAACAAAAGTCTTCAAATTCTTGAACAGATTTAGCGATTACGAAATCACAGTATCCATCTCCTCCCAAACAACGAGGAAGCCTGTATATTGGTGAAACTTGTTTCTTTTTAAAAAGCATACTCCAGAGTCCTTTCGATTCATTTGCTTTCGGTAACCTAACTAGGTTAAGTTCTGCAAATGAAAAACATTTATATACCATATCTTCCAAGAACGAACAATACTCGTTCTCAGACATTTTCTTTCCATTTCGCTCTGATTGACAATCGTGTTTGAACACTACTGGCTTTCCATTTCTTATATTCTGCATCATATTTTTTATCTAACTACTTCATGAATTTATATAATCCTTTATAACAATACCATATATCAGTCCTGCTTTTCTTTCTTCCCCAAATAACCATTCTCGAAAATTCCTTCATGCTTTATTCCATCACTTGTTGTGAATATACCATGTCCATTGTACTGGCCATTTTCAAATTCTCCTTCATAAATTGTGCCATCATTGAGTATTTCCTTACCATATCCGTGTGCTTTGCCAGAAAGAAAAGTGCCTTCGTAAACATCACCATTAGGTAGGATTTCCTTTCCTTCTTTTTTGTGTCCATTTTCAAAAACTCCTTCAAAATGGTATCCATCTGGCCTTGATTCTTTACCATATCCACATAATTGGCTGTTTATCCATGTACCAGAGTATATTATTCCTGAAGGAGTAGACAATTGCCCTTGGCCATTCCGTTTGTCATCAGCCCATTCTCCTATATACTTTTCGCCAGAGCCCCACACATATTTTCCGTTACCACACTTTAGACCATCTCTCATAAAACCATTATAAGTATCACCATTGGGCAGAGTTATTGTCATTTGACCATTGGGGATACCATTACAAAAATCGCCCTCATACACATTTCCATTGGGAAAAGTCATCCGTCCATGTCCATGAGGGACAACGCCATCAACTTCACCAATATAAACTCTACCGTCTTCATATGGTATTACTGTTGTAACACTATCTGTCGGTTTTGTTGATACAGGGGTGTTTGAGTTTTCTTCTTTCTTCCCAAATATTTTCTTAAAGATTCCCATATTACATTACATTTTTGTTTTTTCTATGATAAGTGGATCAACAGTTGATGCCAACAACTCCCTCACATCAGCCGCTAATCGGGTATTAAGTAATTCGATTACAAATATACGACAATTCTCTGAAACAACAAAACTTTTTCGGGGAAAATGCAAGAAAGAAGTTCGTGTTTACCTCCTGTATACTTCTATTTGGCTTTATAGGCATAAATGAGACTTAACATAGAGAGAGGTATGAGGTAGATATGAGTTGCATTGGAGATACATAGGAGATTCCCATGAGTTTCCTGCGAGTTACCATAGAGTTGGTATAGACTTGCTATAGGGTTGGTATAGAGTTGATATAGACTTGATTCCGATGATTGTGGTTTTCTTAGTAAAGATTGGGTTAATGCAATGTTTTTCTTTGTGCAAAGTTACAAAATATTCCGTTATCCTCCAAATGTTTTTGCAAAAATATGTCACTTTAACTTTGTTAGTGAAAAATATCGCTTGGAAATCACAAAAAATATAAATAATGAATGATGAATTATGAATTATTTACTATCTTTGCACCATAAATAAACGAATTATTACAGCAAATTGTTAAAACATCACGCAGAATGATTGTATCTCCATCACTGCTTGCAGCCGATTTCACATGTCTGCAGAAAGAGATAGACATGATTAACCATAGTGAGGCCGACTGGCTCCATTTGGACATCATGGACGGTGTGTTTGTTCCGAATATCAGTTTCGGATTTTCCGTACTCGATGCAGTAGCTCCTATCTGCCAGAAACCGCTCGACGTACACCTGATGATTGTTGAACCAGAGAAGTTTACCGACCGTCTGGCAAAACTCGGTGCTGCCATCATGAATGTACACTATGAGGCTTGTACACATCTACATCGTGTCATCCAGCAAATCCACGATGCAGGCATGAAGGCAGCTGTGACACTCAATCCTTCTACGCCTGTGTGTGTGCTTGAAGATGTCATCCAGGATGTCGATATGGTGTTGCTGATGACGGTGAACCCAGGTTTCGGAGGTCAGCAATTCATCGAGCATTCGCTTGATAAGGTTCGCACACTCAAGGCGCTGATACAACGTACTGGCTCACATGCCCTGATTGAGGTTGATGGTGGAGTAAACGCACGTACCGCTCCCCTACTGGCTGCCGCAGGAGTCGATGTGATGGTGGCAGGCAGTTATGTATTCGGAGCTGAGAAACCCGAGGAGAGGATTCTGGAACTTAAGAACACAAAAGCATGAAACAAATCGTATTGACAATAATGGCACTCGTGTTTCTCACCACGCTCTTCAGTTGTGACAACGGTGAGACCTATGCCGATATGAAGGAAAAAGAGAAGAAGGCAATAGACCAGTTTATCAAAGATAACGAATTCACTGGCCCCATCAAGGTGATTAGTCAGGAGCAGTTCGTTGCACAAGACTCCACAACCAACGTGGATGAAAACGAGTTTGTGCTGTTCAACGAAGACGGCATCTATATGCAGATTGTGTCGCGCGGTGAGGGCAAGTCGCTTGTGGAATTTGCCAAAGAGCAATCATCCGATAGTACCATCAGCAAGACTGTCTTGTGCCGATTCTTCGAATACGACATAGAAGCAGGCGAGATGACTATCAACAACATCTACTCCTCGAGTATCGTCGATAAGATGCTCGTGAAGTACATCCACCGCAGCCGCCGCTATCAGGCTTCGTTTATCGAGGGACAAATGGTTGGTAAATACAAAAGTTCGGTAGTTCCGCAAGGATGGATAAAACCTCTCGACTACATCCGCCTGACCCGCAACTCTGGCCGCATCGCCAAGATACGTATCATCGTACCTCATTCATCGGGTACCTCTAACGCATCAGGCTATGTACTGCCCATGTATTATGAGATCAGCTACCAGCTGGGAATTTAGGCCCAGAGGGGTAATTAAAATGTAAAAATTAAATAATTAAAAAAATGTAATATCATAATATGAGTTTAATTAAGTCTATTTCCGGTATCCGAGGAACTATCGGAGGCCAAGCAGGAGAAGGATTGAATCCACTCGATATTGTGAAGTTCACATCTGCATACGCAACTCTCATACGTCGCACCACCACAGTTACGACAAACAAAATCGTGGTAGGACGTGATGCACGCATCTCTGGCGAGATGGTGAAGAACGTAGTGTGCGGCACCCTTATGGGTATGGGATTCGATGTTGTCAACATAGGACTTGCATCTACCCCAACTACCGAACTCGCAGTCACGATGGAAGGGGCATGTGGAGGCATCATCATCACAGCCAGCCACAACCCACGCCATTGGAACGCACTCAAACTGCTTAACCATAGAGGTGAATTCCTTAATGCAGCAGAGGGTAACGAAGTGTTGGCTATTGCTGCTAAGGAGGACTTTGAGTACGCCGATGTTGACCATCTGGGACATTATAGCGAGAACGACACTTACAATCAGCGTCATATCGACCTCGTGCTCAATCTGCCACTCGTCGATGTGGAAGCAATCCGTAACGCTCAGTTCCGTGTGGCTTTTGACTCCGTCAACTCGGTAGGTGGTATCATCCTGCCTATGTTGCTCGAGCAACTTGGTGTTGAAACCATCACCCCACTCTATGCAGAACCTACAGGTGACTTCCAGCATAATCCCGAACCTCTCGAGAAGAACCTCAGCGACATCATGAACCTCATGAAGCGAGGCGAACACGATGTAGCCTTCGTAGTAGATCCCGACGTGGACCGTCTGGCGATGATTTGTGAGGACGGACACATGTATGGCGAAGAATATACCCTCGTGACCGTAGCCGACTATGTGCTCAGTCTCACACCAGGCAATACCGTCAGCAACCTTTCATCTACTCGTGCATTGCGTGATGTGACTCGTAAATACGGAAAGGAATACAATGCTGCTGCAGTAGGTGAAGTCAATGTAGTAGCAAAAATGAAAGAGACGAACGCTATCATCGGTGGTGAAGGAAATGGAGGAGTCATCTATCCACAGGCACACTACGGCCGTGATGCCCTTGTAGGTATCGCCCTCTTCCTCTCTCATCTCGCACATAAGGGATGTGCCGTCAGCGAACTGCGCAAACAATACCCTGAGTATCAGATAGCGAAGAACCGTATAGACCTCGACCCATCGACTGATGTGGATGCCATCCTACAGAAAGTGAAGGATATGTTTGCAGCTGATCCTGATGTACAGGTCAACGATATCGATGGTGTGAAACTCGACTTCCCCGACAAATGGGTACACCTGCGTAAATCAAACACAGAGCCTATCATCCGCGTGTACAGCGAGGCAGAAACCATTCAGGAAGCCGACGAACTCGGAAAAAGAATCATGGATGTGGTCTATTCCATGAAGTAAACAATAAAGCTAATCAATTAAAAAAGTCGTAACATGAAAAGAATGAAACAAACCGCACTTATTCTTGCCCTTTTGGTAGGAATGTCAGCCAACATGATGGCTCAACAGAACCAGCGTGGTCCTCGTCAGGCGGGGCAACGCAATCGTGGCGGAAGAGCCATCATCGAGAATATCATGACACGTACCAGCATCCGCTCGTACACCTCACAGACCATCCCAGCCGATACGATCGAGATTTTGCTGAAAGCAGGAATGGCAGCTCCTACAGCAGTAAATGCACAACCTTGGCACTTCATCGCCATCAACAGCAAAGAGAAACTGGCAGAATTGGCAGCGGAGAACCCTCGTGCAGGTATGCTGAAACAAGCTCCATTAGCAATCGTTGTGTGTGGTAATATGTCAAAAGCCATGCAGGGAAAAGCACAGGAGTATTGGATTCAAGACTGCTCAGCAGCAACCGAAAACATCCTCTTAGCTGCCCATGCATTGGGACTGGGTGCCGTATGGACAGGAGCATACCCGATGGACGACCGTGTAGCTTCACTCAGCAAGACACTGAAACTGCCTGAGACCATCATCCCGCTATGTATGATTGTGATTGGTCATCCTGCAGAACAGCCACAACCAAAAGACAAATGGAAGCCCGAAAATGTTTCGTATAACGAATACGGGAAACATTAATATCACAAAACAAAAAAACAACAATACCACAATGAAGCAAATCCTATCCACTATCACTCTACGATTGTGGTTATGAAGCCGTAAGGAATATGGCGAGAAAACTGTTTTGTGAGATATGCCCGTTCACCTATGCACTCTCATTACAGAAGGAACGGTTGAAACGGCATATCCGAAACCTGTTGGGAAACGAGCGATATGCCTTTCAGTATGATGCGGTGCGGTTACCCGTGGTTGTTGCGTCACAACACAACAACATGATCAAGCGCGGGCCTGACATCAATCCGCTTCATCAGCAAAACAAAGCAGACAACATACGATTGGCATGTAGCAAAATCGATGGACTGCTCATCCGTCCGGGCGAAACATTCTCTTTCTGGAAGATTGTAGGTAAGACCTCACGACAAAACGGATTCAAAGACGGACGAATTCTGGTCAACGGGCAACTGACAGCAGGCGTAGGAGGCGGATTGTGCAATCTGGCCAACACCATCAACCTGCTGATTCTGTACAGCCCCATGACCATCACCGAATTGCACCACCACTCCGATGCACTTGCACCCGACCCCAATGGTCTACATCGGCCCTATAGTGCTGGAACATCCGTCAACTACAACTTTATCGATTACCGCTTCCGCAACGATACCGACCAAACTGTTCAGTTGTGCACATGGTGCGAAGGCGATGAACTGATGGCAGAACTGCGAAGCGAGTACCCCTACCCCTATACCTATCGGCTGACAGAAGAAGAACATCATTTCCATCAGGAAGCCGATGGAGCTTACTATCGCATCTCAAAAATCTACCGAGAGACCATCGATAGGGAGACAGGTGAAGTGATTGATCGTGAATTGAACTGGGACAACCACTCCCGAGTGATGTTCGACCCCTCACTCCTGCCACCCGAACAAATTCAATAATCCAATCTTATATTGCCTTTTACGGTTTTACCACAACCTTGCGGGAAAGAATGGTACCATCGTCTGCACGACGTACTTCGATGTAAGTGCCCGTGGTTTGCGGAGTCATCAGACGGATGCCGCTGAGGGTGTATGTCTCAATTGATGCTACTGATGGCTGATAAGCAGACAACTGGGTAATGGAGGTTGGTGTGGTGCCACCCATACCCGACGGTGCCTCGGGATTGATGGTAATGCAAAGTTTGTCGAGACAGGCTCCGTCCTCACGTCCCCCGATATAAAGCTTATGCTGACCTGCCTGAAGGGTGCCATGATAGAGTTCTTTCCAATCCCATGATGCTGTTTGAAGACCATTTACGAAATTACTGGTCAGCGGACCATCTACACTCACAAAGTAGCTATCGTCGTCCCATGTAGGACAAAGCACACGCGCATATATATAATAGGTATCAGCTTTCGATACAGTAAAGTTGGCAGCAAGGATATAGGCACTATCTGTTGGGGTTGCGCTGGATGTCTGCACTACTGTCGTCAGATACTTCCCCTTTGATGCTGTTGCGTCGTCCTCTATTCGGAATGCAGTGCCTGAAGTCTCTGTACGGAGGTCTTCGGCCTCTATCCACAGTGCTTCACCGTATTCTTCTGCCTCGTCTTCTACATCAGATACGGGGTCGGTCTTGGTAAACAGACTCAGGTCAATGCAACCACCCATCGTCTCATAGCCTTTCGCGTTGAGATGTAGCCAATCATTTTCGAAAAGGAACTGCGACTGCATGGCTTCTGTATCTTGCGGGTTACGCACGGCCTCATCGAAATCAATCACGCCATCCAACATCTTCGTGGTACGAATCCACTGGTTCAGTGTGCTACGTCCCTTCTCATGGTCTGTTGAGTAATAGTTGTTGCCCTTGAACGGAGTGACGGTGGCGCCAAAGACATAGATACCCTTTGCGTGTGCTTCACGGATAATCTGCTTATAGACATCGATGATGCGTTTAGCTGTCTGCACACCATTCTGTGCACCACCAAGGTCGTTGACGGCTTCAAACAGGATGATCCACTTCACACCCTCTTGTCCTAACAAGTCACGCTGATAGCGACTTGAAGCGGTAGGGCCTAAACCTCCGCTCAGCACACAGTTACCCCCGATACCCATATTGAGCACACCCACCTGACTGGTTGCCTCATTTGCCAACAGACGGCGCGAGAGCACATCGGGCCATCGGTTCTGCTGGTTGGTAGTAGAACCACGTCCGTCAGTGATAGAGTTGCCCAGAATGGCCACAGCACCTGCCTCTGCGGGTGCCTCTACCTCAAGTGCCAGTATGTTGTACCAATGGTCGGTCTTAGTGGCACCACTGAAATTTGTGGTATTGCCCGACTTCAGATACGACGTGGTACGCGAGCCAGGATGACCGCTCACGCTGGTCGATGATGCCGAACCATAATGGATGGTAATGGCCACATTCTGCCGGCCTTCAATGGGGAATTCTACGGGATCTGATACTGCCGTACCTTTTGCAGGCATAGTCACACCTGCCTTGCCATCGAAGGTAAGGCTCACTGTTGAGCTTTCATCAATCTCGCTGCTGCTGCCCGCCGTTTTGGCATAAGCAAGTTCTACAGCCTTGATTTGAGTGATACCTGTACTGAATTCATTGGTCAGTTTCAAGCGTACCTTCTCGCCACCAATCGACACCTGCACAATCTGACGCAACGAATTGTTGCCGAGTCCAGGCGAAGGAGGATTATTGTTACTCTCAACCAGTTGCGGGGCCGTACCCCATGTGCCTACCCAGTGGCTTTGAGCCAACACTACGCTACCTGTCAGCAGGCAAGTAAATATCAATGCTATTTTCTTCATTTTGTGGTAAATTATGTGTATCTATTATTCATTTGAGTTTGGTATTTGGTTGCAAAGGTAAGTGTTTTTTTTCAATCCACCAAATAAAAACGCCTCACACATAATGTGCGGGGCGTTTATTGTTGCGATTAAGGTCGATTTAGAGATCAGGAAGGCCAAGTTCTTCTTGAAGCTGCTTCTCAAAATCTTTGTCTTCATCGACTGCCTTGCCGTTCTCAGTACCCTTAGCAAGTTCTGTGAACTCGTCCATGAGCTTCTCGAGTGGCTCGTACTCAGATGACAACTTTTCCATATCAGCAAGTTTCTCAAGTGCGTTCTCTTCAGTCATGTTCTCTGAGAGATCAGCCAACTTAACCAATAATGGTTTAACAGCGATAGCAGCCTGTTTGTAAACATACTTCCACTGGTCGATAGTCCAATTAGCACCGTCTGCCTTTGCCTTTGCAACGATGTCGGTCAATACTTCAACTGCAGTTCCATCTGTCTTGATGTCTACTGGAGCATCGCTTTTACTTGATTCATTACATGAAACGAATGCGAAACCCATTGCGAGTGCAACGATACCTGCTAAAAATAATTTCTTCATACGCTTTGAATAATTAAGTTTTTGATTAGGGTTGATAAAATCACCGCAAAGATAAGGAAAAATGTAAAAATGCAAAAATTATAAAATGTAAAAATGCAGAAATTCAATGATTTTTCATGTTATTTTGCCTGATTTGTATTAACTTTGCATGTCAAACAATATAAACAAGGATACAAACAATGAAAAAGATGATGTTTATTCTTCCCATCGCCTTGGTAATGATGGGTTGTACCCACTCAAGTACGAACAATGCGAATGAAGCGGCAGAAGATAGTGTGACGGACGAAATGACGGATATAATTGAAGAAGGTGAGTCAGACGAAACAGAAGCAATAGGTGTGGAAATGTATCAGCAGGATGTGGTAGATGCCTCTGCGTTGCCGCAAACAGCTAAGTTGGTCGACAACCGCGGTCAACTGGCGTTGTATGTGGACCATGACCAGACTCCTACGGAAGATAATCCGAATGCATATTACACGGTGTGGCTGGTAGACGAAAACGCCAATACGATGCAACGTGTGTGTTACACAAATCCTACGGCTGCTGCTCCTTGGGAGGAGATGAGCGGAGAGAAGGCAGACGCGGTGGAGGTACCCATCAACCTGATTGCAACAGCTGAACAGGCATATTTTGCTCCGGGTAAAGGAACGAAGATTCTGGTGGAGGGTTGTCCTGACGGACGTAACATCTGGACATACATCATCGATATGGATACCCACACGGCGAAGATGTTCCCTTCGAATGAAGGAATGAACAGAATGGACTACGACAACAACGAAATCATCCTCGCCACGTATGGCTATTATGCCGAGGGTGGACGCTATACCTTCCTCAGAGCTTATTCGCCAAGTGGCAAGTATTTGAGAAATGTGGGAGAGAGGGAACCAGAATAGTGGTTATTGAAGTTTGGAGTCGATGATGTCATAGACTTCCTGCATGAAGACCTTGGAAGGTCGATGCTGGTAATAGTCAGGGTTAATGGGTTGGTGAATCGTGAGTGTGAGTGGTGTGCGTGTGACGGAGCGTGCTTTGCGACTGAAGGCTCGGAACGAACCATTGATGGTGATGGGCACGATGGGAAGTCCTATCTCATTGGCCAACATGAATGCTCCTCGTTTGAATGGTATCATCTTTCCGTCGTAAGTGCGTGTGCCTTCTGGGAAGATTGACATTGACATACCTCCCTGTAGTGTCTTACGTGCATTCTTCACTGCCTGCTGAATGGATGCCAGACTATCACCTACGAAGATCTGATGACTAATCATACATGCCTGTCCTATGACAGGCATTTTTTTGAGGTATTCTTTCATCATCCATTTGAAACTATGTCCCAGATAACCATACATAAGCAGGATGTCGAGGTAGCCTTGGTGATTGGCCACGAAGATATACGACTGCTTTGCATCGAGCTGCTCACGTCCATCCACATGAACAGGAAGCAAGTAGAGCCAGCAACAAATGCGTCCCCACCACATAGGCAGATAACGATGAGCAAGGGATTGAATACCCAGCAAAGCAGTGATGGACACCAACACACCAACGATAATGGTAACGATGAGAAACAAAGGGGTCGCAATAAGAAATGAGTATAGCTTGTACATTTTATTTTTACATTGTTACATTGTTTAATTATTACATTGTAGCTTGCCGCTTCCGTAGAGTGAGGATGCAGATTTCAGGCCAGGCTCCGATGCGGAATGGGACAGGCACACACCCTACCCCTTCGCTGATATGGAGATACTGGGTGAGGGAGTCTCCGTCTGCGGTTGTTTTCTGAAAGTCGTAGAGACCTGTCCATTCGCGATAGACACCCTTGACAGGTGACCAGCCGAATATTTTGAACTGTCCGGCATGTGTATGTCCTGAGAGGGTGAGGTGGATATTAGTCTCTGGAACGATGGTGCGTCGCCAATGGGTGGGGTCGTGGCTGAGCATCACTTGGAAAGAACTGCTATCGACTCCATTCATAGCTTTCTTCATATCGGCAAATCGAGGGAAATGCGGAGGTGTACCATCATTTTCCACTCCGATTACCACTATGGAATCGTCACCTCTGCGGATGGTAGTGTTTTCGTTGAGCAGAAGCGTCCACCCCATATCACGTTGACGCTGATAGAGATCCCTGATGTCTGCCCTTCGCTGTGCTTTCGTGAACTTACGCTGATACATGGCATAGTCGTGATTACCCATGATAGATATCACCCCGTCGGGGGCAGATAGCTGTGATAGTTGTTCCATGAATCCATCGAGTTCTTTAGCCTGCATGGTCACAATATCGCCTGTGAACACGATGAGGTCACACTGCTGGGCATTGATAAGGTCGACTATGCGCTGTACATCATCCTCATGTCCGCAATGAAAGGAGAAAGCGTGGAAGTCAGAGAATTGGCAGATGCGGTAACCATCGAAGGCATCAGGCAACTGGTCAAACTCGATGGTCTGCTGGCGCACTACGAAATGGCGGCTTCCGTAGAAATAGCCTACAGAAAACAGGATGACAAACAGTAGGATGATTGTTACGATGGCAAGGAGCATGGTTTTGAGTATTCTTATCATGTATTTGCTTTGTTAGTTTGAGGAAGAAACGACTGCCTCCACATATTTTTTCATTCTATCGATAGAAAACCCGCGCCGGCTGGCATAGTCGGCCAACTGTTCTTCGCTGATAGGTCCCACAGCAAAATACTGTGCTTGGGGATGTGTCATGATGAATCCACTCACTGAGGCATGTGGACACATCATACCGTTTTCGGTCAGCTGGATGCCTATTCGACTGAGATCGCAGAGGTCATTGAGCAGAAAGTTGATCGACATATCGGGAATCATGGGATAGCCCACAGCAGGACGGATAATGTGGCGGGTGTCCCACCCTTCTGTAGCTGCAACTTGCTCTTGGAGTCGTTCAGCAGCTGCTTCTGCCAGACGGTCAGACAATGTTTGCAAAAGTAAGCTGGTGTAGGGGTCATCTGAAGAAAAATCAGATTGTTGCCGTACTGACGTAGCGAAGATACCCACACAATCATGCTGGGGACGTACGAAATCACTTATGCAAAGACAATAGCCCTGGGAGTTGGGAATCTGCTGACGCAGAAAGGGAATGCGGCAGTCATGTAGCATGATATCATCGCCCATCGGCTGCGCATCAAACAGTTGATAGAGATACTGGACAAGCAGCCTGTCGTGAAGGGCATCCAAGAGCTGGAGTGCCTCGCATTTCAGACGATCGGCTTCCTCTGTACCCGACTTGACGTTCCAGGTATAGAAGAAATGCTCCCAACTGATTGTGTCGAGAAGTTGGTCTACGGTATATCGGCTAATCATAGACGAGTTCCATTCCTCGAATACCATCGATGACGACACCGTCGGAGTATGCTGTTACTCCATTCACAAAAGTGCGCACAACCTTCCACTTGAAAGTACGCTCGTCCATCGGCGTCCATCCACATTTGGTGTAGTAGCGTCCCTCTCCCACTTGCCAGTTGGCATTAGGGTCAACCAACACAAGGTCGGCATAGTAGCCCCTACGGATGAATCCGCGCTGACGAATCTTAAACAGACGTGCAGGGTTATGACTCATAAGCTGTGGAATATGTTCAAGCGGCAGGATGCCTTTATCGGCTAACTCCAGCATTGAGACTAATGAGAACTGGATGAGAGGCATACCCGATACTGCCTTGAGTGCCCCACCAACCTTTTCGTTCAACAGATGGGGAGCGTGATCAGTAGCCACAACATCGATTTTTCCATTATTGAGTGCTTCGTAGAGTGCTGCCTGATCTTCTGGAGTCTTGACCGCAGGATTACATTTGATTCGAGTGTTCAACCAGTCGTAATCCTCAGTCGTAAACATCAGATGTGCGATACACACCTCGGCCGTAATTTGCTTCTCTTCAAGAGGTTTGGATTCGAACAGCGACAACTCGTGAGCAGATGACACATGAGCCACATGCAGACGTGCCCCTGTAGCTTTAGCCAATGCTACCGCCTTCGATGAAGCCTCATAACATGCTTCGACACTTCGGATGCGGGAGTGGTAACGAACAGGGAAGTCGTTCTGACCCTTATAGCGTTTCTTGAAAGCTTTTATGTTGCGTGCGATGACTTTGTTGTCCTCACAATGAGCCACGATACGCAAAGGCGACTTTTCGAAGAGTTGACGCATCGCATTATCATCATCGACCAGCAGGTTGCCGGTACTGGAACCCATAAACACCTTCACACCAGGCACACGGTGCGGATCGAGCTGACGCAATGCATCGACATTAGTATTGGTTGCACCAAAGAAGAAGGAATAGTTCACACGACTCTTATGGCGTGCCAGCTCGAACTTCTCGTCCAGCAGTTCCAGAGTTGTGGTAGGCGGATTGGTATTCGGCATCTCCATATAGGAAGTAACGCCACCTGCAGCGGCTGTACGACTTTCCGACTCAATATCTGCCTTGTATTCGTAACCTGGTTCACGGAAATGAACATGATCATCGATAACACCAGGAAAGAGATAGAGACCGCTTGCATCGACGAAAAGGTTATCACCGTTATTGTTGTCTGGACGGAGTATCACTCCTTCCTGAATATCAGCAATACGTTCGTCTTCAATAACAACCGAACCCAAGAATTGGCGTTCTTCGTTGACGATAGTAGCTCCACTTATGATTGTTCGCATGGTTCTTAATCTTTAGGTTTTGGATAGGTCTTGAACCATCCGTCGAGACGCAGACGGATGACACCCCATAATGCTTCACTGAAAATACCGCCACTCATCTTCGAAGTGCCGAACTCGCGATTGACGAAGATGACAGGAACTTCCTTGATACGGAATCCGCATTTGTAGGCAGTGAATTTCATTTCTATCTGGAAGGCATAGCCCTTGAATCGGACAGCATCGAGGTCGATAGTTTCCAACACACGGCGTTTGTAGCACTTGAAGCCAGCAGTCGTATCGTGTATCTGGAAGCCTGTGATAAACCGTACGTACATCGAAGCACAATAAGACATGAGCACACGACTCATCGGCCAGTTCACTACATTCACACCCGAGATATAGCGTGAGCCGATAGCCAGGTCGTAACCATCTTCGGCACAAGCGTTGTAAAGGCGTGGGAGGTCGGTCGGTGCATGCGAGAAGTCAGCATCCATCTCGAAGATGTAATCATACTTCCGCTCAATGCTCCACTTGAATCCTGCGATATAGGCAGTACCTAATCCCAGTTTTCCTGAACGCTCAAGAATGAACAGGCGATCGCCAAATTCCTGGTCAATCATCCGTTTGACAATCTTGGCTGTACCATCGGGCGAACCATCATCAATCACCAGAACATGGAAACACTTCTGCAGCTTGAAGATGGCGCGGATGATCATCTCTATATTCTCTTTCTCATTATACGTAGGTATAATTACAATGCTATCACTTGCATTCATATTCAACCAGATATTAATTCAATGGCTGCAAAGATAACACAAAGAATGATAAGTACAAAATAAATTAGGATTTATTTTCAATAAAAATCATTTTTTTATGATTTCTTCTAAAATACTTACAGCATGACTAACAGAATTGACATCTTTAATCCATAACGAACGACGACCGTCCTGTTCACGTATCTTAGTGTTGCGCGGATGCCACGAAGCATAGTTGATGATATGGTCGAAAGCCTCGCTCTCGTAGTAGTTGCTGTCGAAATCTGAGATGAGATAAAGGAACATATTGCCGCTTTTCAACACAATCTTCTCCACACCGATAGATGCCGCGAGCCACTTGAGCGGCATCACCTTCAGCAGTTCCTCACCCCCCGACGGAATAGGTCCGAAACGGTCGATGAGTCGTTGGGTGTAGGCATCGAGCTGTGCTTGCGAGGTCAGAGCGTCGAGTTCGCGATACAAGCTGATACGCTCACCGCTGCTTGGCACGAACGACTCTGGGAAATGGGCCACGATATCGGATTCAACAACCACATTATCATACCACTTGCTGTTAGCCATAGTCCACTGACTATTAACGGATGAACCGTCGTCCTTTGCCTTTTGACTATCATCCTTACTCATCACCTCTGCCCTCAGTTCGTCCATCGCTTCGGCCAGCACTTTCTGATAGGTTTCATAACCCAGATCGGCGATGAATCCGCTTTGTTCGGCTCCCAGAAGGTTGCCTGCCCCTCGGATATCGAGGTCCTGCATTGCTATCTGCATCCCGGCTCCCAGTCCCGAGAAGTTCTCTAATGCCTGCAATCTACGGCGTGCATCGTCGTTAAGTGCAGCAAGCGGAGGGGCCAGCAGGTAGCAGAACGCTTTCTTGTTGCTGCGTCCCACTCGTCCACGCATCTGGTGCAAATCGGAAAGCCCATAGTTCTGTGCACCGTTGATGATGATAGTATTCGCATTGGGGATATCGATACCGTTCTCCACAATCGTGGTCGAGAGCATCACGTCGTAGTCATAGTTCATGAAGTCAAATACCACTTCCTCCAGTTCCTGTGGATTCATCCTTCCGTGTCCGATGCATACGCGGGCATCAGGTACCTGTTTCTGAATCATGTCTTTCAAGTCCTGCAGGTTATTGATGCGGTTGTTCACGAAGAACACCTGTCCGTTGCGGCTCATTTCAAAGTTGATGGCTTCTGCCACAATCTCAGGCGAGAAGGTATGTATCTCCGTCTGGATGGGATAGCGGTTGGGAGGTGGAGTCTGTATGATGCTCAGGTCGCGTGCTCCCATGAGCGAGAACTGCAGGGTACGCGGAATCGGTGTGGCAGTCATAGTGAGGGTGTCTACATTGATTTTCATCTGACGTAGTTTTTCTTTTACCGACACACCGAACTTCTGCTCCTCATCGATGATGAGCAGTCCAAGGTCCTTGAACTTCACGTCCTTACCGATGAGTTTATGAGTGCCGATGATGATGTCCACCTTACCCGCTTTCAAATCATCCAGCACCTCTTTGGTTTGCTTTGCGCTACGCGCCCTGCTGATGTATTCCACCCTTACCGGGAAATCCTTCAGTCGTTCACTGAATGTCTGATAATGCTGATAGGCAAGAATGGTAGTCGGTACGAGCACAGCTACCTGCTTGCTGTCGGTAGCAGCTTTGAAGGCAGCACGGATAGCAACCTCGGTCTTGCCGAATCCCACATCGCCACACACCAGACGGTCCATCGGTTGCTGACGTTCCATATCGGTCTTTACATCCTGTGTGGCTTTCAGCTGGTCTGGCGTATCTTCGTAGATGAAGCTCGCCTCCAACTCATGCTGCATATAGCTGTCAGGGTTGTAGGCAAAACCCGCCTCCTGCTGACGTTGTGAGTAGAGTCGGATGAGGTCGCGAGCGATGTCCTTCACCTTCGTCTTCACACGTTCCTTCATCCGCTCCCATGCCCCTGTACCCAGTCGGTTCAGTCGTGGAGCCTCCCCTTCCCTACCCTTGTATTTCGACACTTTGTTGAGGGCGTGAATGGATACATAGACGATATCGTCATGCTGGTAGATAATCTTGATCATCTCCTGCATCTGTCCATTTGTAGGTACACGCACCAGACCACCGAACTTACCCACACCATGATCGATATGCACCACGTAGTCGCCAATCTCGAACTGCTGAATCTCCTTCAGCGTCAGCGCCACCTTACCCCTGCGGGCCTTGTCGCTCTTCAAGCTGTACTTGTGATAGCGGTCAAACAACTGGTGGTCGGTGAAGTAGCACTGTTTCGTCACATGGTCGGTAAATCCTTCGTGGATGGCTATCGGCACAGGATTGAACACCACAAGGGTACTCCCCTTGCGGTTCGCATCAAAGATTTCTTCCAGACGGCGAATCTGTTTATCGTTATCAGCAAAGATATTCAGCGTATAGCCATCTTCCAGCAACTGCTCGAATGCGCTGGTCACCAGTTCGAAGTTCTTGTGGAACAATGGTTGCACCTCAGTGCTGAACGACACCTTTATATATTTATTTACATCCTTGACTTCGTGAACACCTATCAGCACCTTACGTTTGCCAGCAACATCCTGCTCGAATTCCTCCCGAGAAGACAAGAAACTCGTATCTAACCGTTGTTTCCTATTCTCCCCCTCAGTTCCCTCCCTTGAGGGGAGGGTTAGGGAGAGGCTCGCCTGCCTTGAGAATCCCTCTTCACTGATGACCCCAATCTTATCCGCTACATAATCGAGGTTCTTTGCGACAATCAATGTATCTTCAGGCAGGAACGACAAAAGCGAGATATACTGATTCTTCTGTTGCAGCAGGTCGGGTACAATCAATGCCATCTCCATCTTCTCGTCCGACAGCTGACTGACGATATCAAACGTACGGATGCTGTCCACCTCATCGCCGAAAAAGTCGATACGATAAGGATTCTCGTTGCTGAAAGAATAGACATCGACAATACTGCCGCGGATGGCAAACTGACCAGGCTCATACACGTAGTCAGTATGTACAAATCCAAGATCCATCAGGCGGTCCTCAAGCAATGTGACGTCAATCGTGTCACCACGTTTGAGCGTTATCGAACGTTCCTCAATATTCTGTTTCGACACCACCCGTTCAGCCAGCGCATCAGGATAAGTGACAATGATAAGTTGAGAGTTGATGATGGATGTCAGCACATTCGTTCTGAGCAGTTCGTTAGCATCATCCTTCTGGTTGTATTTGATAGCTCTGCGATACGACGAAGGGAAAAACAGCACCTCCCTGTCGCCCAACATCTGAGTAAGGTCGTGATAAAAATAACCCGCCTCTTCCTCATCATCCATGACAAACAGCAAGCTGCTTGAATCAGCCAGTTTCTGATGTACCAATGCAGCAAAATACAACGCAGCAGACGAACCGTTGAGTCCGTCTACCACTACGTCCGACTTACGTCGTTTGATTGCTTCAGCCAGTCGCTTCGCTTCTGCCGACGAAGCCAACAGCTTCAGTAGTTGTTCCCGTTCCAATTCTAAAAAACTTTGAACCCCTTGAACTTGTGAGCCTTTAAACTCTTGAACCCTTAAGTTCCAATCATCTATCGTAGTCACTCGCGAACAAGCGAATAAAATTCAAGGTTTCTTCACTCGCATGCAACATCGGCATGTCCAACGGGATGGAATCAAAATCAGAATCTTGTGTAAAATCTCTCATAGGCAATGGGGAATTATGAACCGTTTACTTATATAACGTAACTATTGCCTTTTTATTTTGCAACACCACATCTTTTTAATAAATAATTACAGATTTTTTCACTCGAGTCGATTTGTCAAACGACTCAAATGACGTTTTTGGGGGCGGTAATCCGATAACAATCAGCGCACGGTTTCCCATGCGCTGATTGTTTTTTTTACATTATTACATTTTATAATTTTTACATTTTCCCTTCGGGAATCACTTCCCCCACACTCTGAATTTCTTAAGATTTATTCCTTCCAATATTTGCGGAATTGGATGTACTCGTCGCAACGTGAGACGTAGGGGCTTACACCCTTGCTGTTCCTCTGTTCAAAGGCGGCGAGGGTGGCGAAGGCGTTATACTGGCGGGTGTTGGGAAGAGGCGTAGTGACGAACTTCGAGGAAGGGCTGTCCCACTGCTCACTGTACCAACGGTCGGGGTTGAGATAGACGAAGCAGAGGGCGAAGAGGGCACTCTCCTTCAGGCTAACATCAGTGGTGGCACTTGCACGACGAAGGAGGTCGACAGCCTTGGCATTGAGGTCTACTTCGTTGACACGGACGGTGTCGTACTCGCTCTTCCCATCACGCATCAGGAACCAGCAGTCGCCTGTGAAGCTGGCCTGTGCATAACGTACAGCGAGGTCGTAGCAGGCTTGCTGATAGTCCTTACCTTTGAGCTTCGGGAGTTGGGCTTCACGCTCTCTCATATCGGTAGCAAACGTTATCTTGGGATTGACGGTCATGTGCTGCTCGGCATACTCATATTCGAGGCCGGCTGGCAACCACTGTCGACTAACCCACGGTTCTACATCGGGCGAACGACGGGCTGCATAGACAGCATAGCCCACATTGTTGTAGTAGCTCATCGGTACCTGCTTCAGCCACTTGATGGCTTCGTCCCACTGACAGAGGCGGAGGTACTTAGTGCCGATAAGGTCGTCCATCAGTATGTTGTCATTGCTGATGCGAGTGCTGAGATAGCGGTCGAGGGGATTGATGTTGGATGCATCGAAATAATGGAGGTAGCTGATGAGCGAATTTACTTCAAGGGTGTCGAGTGCCTCACCATACTCGTAAGCATGGGTAGCTGCAAGCAGACCCATGGAGGTCTCGATGCGTCCTTCCTTGGCATAGCGGTCGGCAAGCTGCTGATGAACGATACGGTCGAGGGCGTTCTCATAGAACACGTCGTGGGTTTCGTCTGCCATGCGCTGCATCCACTCCAACTCGGTAGCAACGTAGGCATCGAAGTGCGCATTGATTGTGTTCAAAGCAGCGTTAATATAGAAACGGATGACACGTGCATCGTTCTTCATCCAGTCGGTCCCATCGAGTGTCACGGCACGGCTGATGTCACCCTGGGCATTCAGTTGGTTGTCGAACATGTATTCGAGCCACGCCTGGGCTGTCAGCCACAGGGCTGGCACACGACTCTTCCCTTCCTTCACCACCTGTTTGGCGAAGGTAATCATCTGCAGGGCCTCTTGTTTTGTGATGTCGCGGACAAACAACTTACCTGCACCATCATTATCGTAGGCCTCCTGCGCATTGTTGACAAAATCCTGCAAGAGGAACGGTAAGACGGCTGAATTGGGGTCACGCTCGTATTCCTGTCGAATCGCCTGATAGGAACGTTTCTGATAATACTGTGTCATGAGGCTTTCCCAGTCGCCCTGCTCAGCAAAGAGCTGTCCCGAGCGGTCGGGCTGACCGGTCTTATAGAGCGCACCTGCATAGATGTTCTTCATCATTTCCTTATAGACCGACTCAATGTACTTGGATGCGGTCTGTTCCCAAAAGGTGATGTTGTCGGTATGCTTTCCCAACAGCATGTTGCAACGCATGACGAGCAGGCCATGCTGACTGCGCAGACGGGAAGTAAGCTTTCCCTGGGCATACTGAAGCACAGAATTGAGCACACGGTTGCGCTGTGTGACATCGGCCTTGGTGGGATAGTCCCATGCATCGTCACGCACATCAGCAGCACACTTAAGGTAGCGTTCCAGGTTGTTTACATAGTTGACCATGAGTTCGTCACCCTTCTTGCGTGCAAAGTCCTTGACCTCTTTTGCATTGAAGTAATAGTAATCCTCGGTAGAACCAAGGTACACGCGCCAGTTGTCACATGAAATGCGATCGACACGACTGCGGAACCCTTCGTTGTCGTAAACATGAAAGAGATAATAGTTGTGGGTCTCGATCCAAGCACATGCAAGGACCGTCTGGCTGCAGACGAGCAGCACACTAATGACGATAAATCGCATCAAAAGTTTTGTTTTCATATCGTTGTATATTATCAGCATCTAAATGGTATAGCAAGATGGTGTGGCGCAAGTCATTACGTTCATGTTCCACGGCACTCTTGACTTGCAGGATCTCGTCGGCCTCGACTTCATGACTGATATGCACGCCGCTGATGGTACGCACCCATTGATAGACAGGATAGGCTGCAGCAAGCGGAAGCGGATAGTCGTCAAGATAGCGCAGGTAAGGTTGTACGTCGCGCAGGTCGAGGATGGGATTTCGTTCCATAAACTGCTGCGGGTCACCTGTGTTATAAATCATCAGCACACCGTAGTCGGCAGGAGGTGCAGGCATGGAGAGCTGGTGCAATCGGATGGTGGTTGACAGACGCAGCTTGTGACGTGCAGCCTCCTGACGTACTTCTTCGAGGAAGTCGTAGTATGTCTGACGGCTACGCAGAGTGTAGTCGCAATCAATCTGGATTTCCTTCACCCCAAAGATATCGTTGGTTTCGTTCATCTGCACAATACGTTTCACCAGCCTCTCCGCCATCCCTTCATGCGGCTGGTGCATACATGCCTCTGTGATATAGACGGTAGGTATTATCTCCAAACTCGTGGGGACAGTATCAGCAAACGTGATGGTAGCGTTGGGATGAGGTTCGTTGGTGTCAGCCCCGTCAATCACCACATCGAAATAACGGCAATAAACTTTCCGAATGTCATATTGTGCCACCCAATCGCACTCCAACGAATCGAGTCGCCACTCCGTACGCCAATAGTACACAGCATTCTCGTCGTCCATCTGCAACTGAGGAGAACAGGAGAATGTGATAACACAAAGGACGATGAGGGAAATGTAAAAATTAAAAAATTTAAAAATGCAACTATTATATGCCACCCTCTTTTTTATTTTTTTCTTGGGCATGCTGTTTGGCCGTAGGCTGTTCTTAGGTATCGAACTAAGGGCTGTTAAGCTTGCATGCACTGAGCCTGTCGAAGTTGTTTAGACAGAACTTGGAAAGATGCCTTAGAACCAATGCTCATAGAGCATGCAGCATGAACAAGTTTTTTTATTGTCTTTGTCAAAAATCTTTTGTTCAAGGAACACACACAGGAATATGCAGATGAGCCTTTTTAAAATGGTGCATCCTGCGGAGTAATGCTGTTGAGGGGATCGTCATCAGGCAACGCTGCCCTATTGTTCATGCGTGACTGTATCAAACCACCAGCCTGAGGTTCACCTGGCAGGTTCACTTCGTCCTCAAGGTTGGCAAAACGTGCATACTCGCCAATAAACCGCAGTTTCACATCGTCGGTCTTACCATTACGGTGCTTAGCGATGATGATTTCCGCAATACCTTTGAGCGAACGTCCATGAGCATCTTTCGAAATACCATAATACTCCGGACGGTGAATCATGCAGACCATATCGGCATCCTGCTCGATGGCACCCGACTCACGCAGGTCGGCCAACTGCGGACGATGTGTATCTTTCTGTTCCTCAGTAGCTGCCCCTGCGATACGGTTCTCCACACCACGGTTCAACTGCGACAAGGCTATGATTGGGATGTTCAACTCCTTCGCAAGTGCTTTCAGCGAACGCGAGATGGTCGAGACTTCCTCCTGACGGCTGTTGTAGCTCATGCCCGATGCATTCATCAGCTGGAGGTAGTCGATCATGATAAGTCGCACTCCGTGTTCGCGTACCAACCGTCGTGCTTTGGTGCGCAATTCGAACACCGACAGCGATGGGGTGTCGTCGATATAAAGCGGTGCTCCATACATGGTCTTCATGCCTTGCGCCATCTGCTGCCACTCATAAGGAGCCAACCGTCCGCTACGTATTTTCTCGCTGGTAATCTCACACACATTCACAATCAAGCGGTTCACCAACTGCACATTCGCCATTTCGAGGGAGAACATCGCAACAGGGAGACGCTGATCGATAGCAATGTTTTTCGCCATCGAGAGCACAAACGCAGTCTTTCCCATCGCCGGACGTGCAGCGATGATGATGAGGTCGGAATTCTGCCAACCGTTCGTGATATCATCCAAACGATGGAAACCGGAACTGATACCCGATATACCATCAGTATTGGCAGCAGCCTTCTCCACCATCTGATAGGCTTCGGTCAGAATAGGGTCGATCTGCACGAAATCCTTCTTGATGTTGGTCTTCGAGAGCTCGAACAACCGTCCTTCGGCGGTCTGCATCAGTTCGTCGATATCCTGTCCTTCTGTGAACGCATCTTCCTGAATGCGGCTTGCATAGGTGATGAGTTCGCGAGCCAAAGCCTTCTGGGCAATAATCTTAGCGTGATACTCGATATGAGCCGACGAAACCACCTTATTGCTGAGTTCGGCAATATAATACGGTCCGCCTGCCTCGTCCAAAGTGCCGTTCGCACGCATCTGTTCGGTCACAGTAAGGATGTCGATCGGTTTGTTTTCGGCCGACAGACTCATGATGGCTTCGAATATCAGACGATGTTTGGTTTCATAGAACGAACCAGGTTTGAGGATATCAACAATCTGTCCGAACGCTTCTTGCTCAATCAGACAGGCACCGATGACTACCTCCTCAAAATCTACCGCTTGTGGTTGCTGACGACCTAAGTCGGTCACAATTACCACTTCTTCACTCTTCTTTTTCTTAGCCGGGCGTTTGTTGTTTGTTGTTGGCATAATCTACTTTTTCAATTTTCCTGCAAAGGTACGAAAAAGTTAAGAGTTGAACGTTGAATGTTGAAAGTTTTTTATCAACACCCTGTTGAAAACCCCTGTTGAAAATGTTGAAAACTACTTCACCAGATTTCCCAAGATACTACGTGTCAGTTCGCGCGTAGCAGTACGTGTAGCCGAACCTACAGCTCTCTTGGTGACCTTCTTTCCGATGGAGTCTTTCGAACGGCTTTTCTTTCCTGTAACTGAATTAGCAATATGGGTACCAAAGGCAGCAGTCACGCTGGTGATAACGGCTCCGATCACCTTACCCCAGATGCTCTTCTTCTTGCTCTTTGCCTTCTCAGCCTTTTCCTGCTCTTTGGCAGCCTTTATATCAAGCTTCTCCTGTTCGGCAGCTGCACGTGCTTCTGCTTCGGCCTGTGCGTCAGCTTCGCTCTGTGCAAGCAATACTTCGAAAGCACTCTCACGGTCAATCATCGTGTCGTAACGTCCATAGATGCGTGAAGTCTTGATAATCTGGTCGCGCTGAGCATCCGTAATAGCACCTATCTGACTGAGCGGGAAGAGAATCTTGGCACGTTCCACCATGGTCGGAGTACCTTTCTCATCGAGGAACGACACGAGTGCCTCACCAGTTCCAAGTTCCATGATGGCATCTTCGGTCTTGAAGTCGGGATTAGCGCGGAAGGTCTCAGCAGCAGCCTTCACATTCTTCTGCTCCTTCGGGGTGAAGGCACGCAGGGCATGCTGAACACGGTTTCCTAACTGTGCAAGGACAGAATCAGGTATATCGGTAGGATTCTGCGTCACGAAATAAACACCTACGCCCTTACTGCGAATCAGTCGTACCACCTGCTCGATTTTATCTACCAAGCTCTTCGGAGTATCAGTAAATAAGGTGTGTGCCTCGTCGAAGAAGAACACCAGTCGCGGCAACTCCTGATCGCCCACCTCAGGCAGACGAACGTAGAGATCGGAAAGCAGCCAGAGGAGGAATGTAGAGTAAAGCTTTGGCTTTTGCATCAGTTTATCGGCAGCCAACACGTTCATCATTCCCTTTCCATCTGCACTACATTGCAGGAGGTCCATGATGTCGAACGCAGGTTCACCGAAGAACTGGTCGGCACCCTGATTCTCCAGAGCGAGCAAAGCACGCTGAATGGCACCCACACTGGCTGAAGATACGTTTCCATAGGTCGTAGTGAGTTCTGAAGCATGGTCGGCAATATAGGTCAGCATCGAACGCAAGTCCTTCAGGTCGAGCAAGAGGAGTCCACGCTCGTCGGCCACCTTAAACAGGATGGTCATCACACCTGCCTGCACCTCGTTCAGTTCCATGAGACGCGACATCAATTCAGGTCCCATGTTCGAAATGGTGGTACGCATGGGATGGCCCTGCTCACCAAACACATCATAGAAGCATACCGGGGCACCGTGGAACTGAGGATTCTCGATTCCGAACTCAGCACAGCGCTTCTCAATGAACCCCGACATCTGTCCTGTCTGACTGATACCCGAGAGGTCGCCCTTCATATCAGCCATAAAACAAGGAACACCAGCCTGAGAGAAAGTCTCGGCAAAAACCTGCAAGGTTACAGTCTTTCCTGTACCCGTAGCACCAGCAATCAAACCGTGGCGATTCGCCATCTTACCACAAAGGCATATAGGTCCGTTCTGACCATGAGCCACATATAAACGTCTGTCTTCTGTCAACATAATCCGATTGTTTTAAAGAATTTGATGTGCAAAGATAGTGAAAATTTCGGTTAAGTGAGTACAAAAAAGCTTGTTTTTATTGTTGAGCGGTAGAATTTTATGCAAAAATGTAAAAAATGGAAAAAATATAAAATGTAAAAATGAAAAAAAACGAAAAAACTTTCAACTCTAAACGCTAAACTCTAAACTTTTTTGTATCTTTGCGGTGCAAAATAAATATGAATGATATGAATACAATCGCTGATATGAATACAATTGCTCAAGACCTCATGGCGCTGATGGATGCTTCGCCTGTGAACTTCCTCGCTGCCGAATACGTAGAGAACCAACTCAAGAACAACGGATTCACCCCATTGAAAGCTGAAGACGAATGGCCGGTGATGAATACCGGCGATCAGTATTACGTCACAAAGAACAACACAGCTGTCTTTGCATTCCGCATCGGTACGAAACCTGTAGCTGAAGCCGGATTCAAACTCATCTGTGCCCACAGCGACTCCCCGGGATTCCGCATCAAACCTCATGCCGAGATGAAGGGCGAAGGCGGTATGGTGAAACTCAACACGGAGGTGTATGGCGGTCCGATTCTCTATACGTGGTTCGACCGTCCATTGAGCGTAGCAGGACGTGTGTTGCTTCGTAGCGACAACCCGCTACAACCTGTCGTGCGTCGCATCCGAGTGAAACGTCCGTTGCTCATCATTCCTCACCTCGCCATCCATTTCAACCGTGGTGTGAACGAAGGGAATCCGCTGAGCAAGCAGAAGGACATGTTGCCCGTACTCGGTATTATAAATAAGGAGTTGGAAGCTGACGGACTGCTGCTGAAGGTAATTGCCGACGAACTGAATTGTAAGCAGGAAGACATCCTCGACTTCGACCTCTCGCTCTATGACACTCAGGCTGCAGTATTGACGGGATTGAACGAGGAATTTGTCAGTTGCGGACGTCTCGACGACCTCGCAATGGTGCATGCAGGCCTCTACGCCCTACTCCACTCCACAACCACGGAAATGACGCAGGTGCTGGCGGTATTCGACAATGAAGAGACGGGAAGCGGAACCAAGCAAGGGGCAGCATCGCCTGTACTGAAGAACATCATGCAGCGCATCAGCGACCAGCAAGGCAACGCAGACGGATTCTATCGTGCCATCGAACGTTCGTTCATGATCAGTGCCGATATGGCGCATGCGCTCCATCCCAACTACACGGAGAAGCATGACCCGACCAACCATCCTGTGATGGGAGGCGGACCAGTCATCAAGATTAATGCCAACCAGAAGTATGTGACCGATGCCGAGAGTGCCGCAGTCTTTGCTGAGATATGCCGCAAGGCCGAAGTGCCTGTGCAGTACTTCGTGAACCATAGCGACAGCGCTGGCGGCAGCACGCTGGGTAATATCCTCACCTCCCAGATGCCGATGCGAGGAGTGGATATGGGCAACCCGATGTGGGCGATGCATAGCGTTCGCGAAACCATTTGTGTGAAGGACCAGGAATATGTCTGCAAGGCATTTACCCAATTCTTCAACCTCTAAATTCCCCTGAGGGAAAATGTAAAAATTTAAAAATTATAAAATGTAAAAATGAAATAACTCAACTTTCGCAAGTTGAGCAGAAAGAAATGGAAGGGGGCTAAAGTTGAGAGTGTAGAGTTTAGAGTAGTTGAAAAATGCGATTAAGTGAGAGCAGAGTCAAGCTTGCTTGAACTATACCGAGCGTGAGCATTTTGGGCGAAAGCCAAAAAGTGTAGAGTTAAGAGTTATAAGTAACTGCGAAGTATCGTCTGAACTCCAGCCACTACAGAACTCCTGAACTTCCATAAAAACTTCCCTTCAATTCCAAACAAGTTGAGCTTACGAAACTTAAACAAATACTTTTTCTATATGAAACGATTTTGCCTCTTCTTGATGATTTTGTTCATCACAGCCACAACAGTATTCGCACAACAGCGTTCAATGGATGAAGTGATGCGTATTGCACAGTCACACATGAGTCAACGTACGACCCGCGACTGGCAACGTATGGCGCCTCCTGTAGAGACTGCTACCACCCTACGTGCATCAGAGATTGTCCCTACCCCGCTCCGCATGAGTAGCGGTGAGGCGTTCTATGTACTGACCTACCCTAAGAGCAATTGTTTCGTGATGGTGTCGGGCGATGAAAGGATGTCGCCTGTATTGGCATACTCCGACGAACACGGGTTCGACCTCGACAACATGGCCCCTCAGACCCGTGCGCTCATCGAATCGTACGCTGCTTATGCTCAGACCCTACAGAGCGGTGCTCCACGCAGGCTGTATGTCAACCGCGCACCTATAGACGTAACACCCCAGAAAGTCAACAATCTGCTGAAGACCACATGGTCGCAATACACCCCATACAACAACCGATGTCCGCTCATCGGCTCTCAGCACACTCTCACAGGCTGTGTCGCTACAGCTATCGGTCAGTTAATGAACTTCTACAAATATCCGAACGTAGGTATCGGAAACATCTCGTACACCACACGTACGACAAAGCTGCCGGTCAGCATCGACCTCAGTACAATCAACTTCTCATGGAACGACATGCTCAACGATTACTCAGGCGGCTACACCACAGCACAGGCGAATGCCGTTTCGAACCTGTTGTTTGCCGTAGGAGCTTCGGTACATATGGACTATGGGCTGGACGGGAGTAGTTCAGCTTTGGGCGATGCGGCAGGTGCGCTCATCGAGAACTTCAAGTACGACAAAGACATTCTCGACATCTATTTCAGCCGCATGGCCGAACCTACCATCCATCAGTTCATCATGAAGGAATTGATTGCCGGCCGTCCAGTCCCTTGCGGAGGAAACAATGCTCAGGGTGAAGGTCACTCCTTCATCATCGACGGTATGACCCCCGATGGCACAGATTATCCCTACTACCACTTCAACTGGGGTTGGGGCGGACAGAACGACGGAGACTTCAAGATTGTGAATATGGAATACTGCATCGGCAACTATATGCTGCTCAACTGCCAGCCCGAGAACGACGTTGTCGATTATGCCGCATTCGTTCAAGCGTTATCTATCGAACCATCAATCTCCAAGGTCAACCCCGAAATGACCAATAGTCTGTCCGTACGCCTCAAGGAAGTTTATAACAGCAAGCAGGGCATCTTCAACGGTCTGCTCACAGTCTATTTGGTAGGCGAAGATGGCACACGTATCCAGATAGGTGATCATGGCGTACAGCTCGAGCACCCCTATTACTATCCCGTCAATATCAGCTGTAAGGTGCCGAAAGAAACACCCGTAGGTACCTACACTTTAGAGGTGGAAGCACAAGACGTAGAATCGGGTGCCTCAACCACGGTCTATATTGCAGAAGACCATCCGCTCATCGTGACCAACGAAGTGGTGGACTATGTACCAAACGTACAGGTGACAAGAATGGATTTCGTCAAGAACTTCATGAACGACAGCACCGTCTGTGTTACAGTCAAGAACCTCATCAACTTAGAAGCCGAAGCATTCAAGGGTGATGTGTCGCTTGCACTCGCTACAGAGAACAACAAGGAGATTTGTAAGCTGGGTACACCTATCAAGATCACCTCCCCGTTGGATACCTATTATTATAAAGAATCAATTGGTAACCTCATCGGAGTCGTACCCGACTCTGTGCCTGACGGCGTCTACCACGTCATCGCTATGGCTCGTCAGGAAGGATACGAAGGATGGAGCTGGATTAAGAAATACGACGTACAGGGCAACACCATCATGAATGCAGGACAAGACCTGTTCCTCGTCATCCAGATAGAAGAAGGCAAGATCAAGACCGACAACATCGTCGTACCTCAGAAGTACTTTGCCGACATCGAGACCACAGAGATGATCCTCAACGAAGAACGGTGTAAAGGTCGCACTGTCAGCATCTCCATCAGCAACTACGCCAACCTCGGCGAAGAGAGTTTCAGTGGCAGTCTGTCGCTCGCACTCGCCGATGAAGACGGTAATGTGCTCTTCGCCTTCGGAAAACCCGTTAACGTATCTTCGTTACAATCCTACGGTCTTCGCAGTAGCGGCATCACCTTCGAAGCCGAAGTGCCCGATACCGTGTCTGACGGACACTACCAGCTCTGCATCGCATCGCAAATGACAGGATTCAGCAACTGGACACCTTTGACGCTGTTCACATTGAACGACGGGTATATCGGCGAATCGAACGTCGAGAGTTTCTACGACCTTTGGGTCATCAAGGGACGCCCTACCCTCAACCTCTACAAACGTGAGGACGTGAATCGCGACGGAGAGGTCGATACTCAGGATGTACTCACCATCTATCAGTTCATGCAGAACTCTACCGGCACAGAGGAAAATCCTGTAGAAGATGTAAACGGTGACGGAGAAGTCGACACCCAGGATGTACTCACCATCTATACGTATATGCAGGAGAATTAAAAGTTTAGAGTTTAGAGTTTAGAGTTTAAAGGCAGTTGAGAGTTGAAAGAGTAAAAGCCAAGTTGTGGAACAGCAACTACACGAAGACATGGATCGCCACATTCATGCTCTACTTCTCGTTCATGTTGCTCATGCCCCTGTTTCCCCTCTATCTGCGCGACACCTTCGGAGCCAATAAAGAGACCATCGGAATCGTTCTCTCAGGCTATACCCTTGCAGCTCTGTTCATCCGCCCCATCAGCGGCTACCTTGTCGATTCCTTCCCCCGCAAGGTCATCCTCTTGCTCTTCTATGCCCTATTCGTAGCCATCTCGGCAGGCTACCTCATAGCGACATCCATCGCTATGTTCGCCATCTTCCGCACCCTTCACGGCATCCCTTTCGGAGCTACCACCGTAGCAGGAACCACAATGGCCGTCGATGTGCTCCATCCCACCCGTCGTGCCGAAGGAATCGGCTACTACGGACTGAGCAACAACATCGCAACCGCCATCAGTCCCACCATCGCTATATGGCTCCTCCATTTCACCAACAGCTACACCCTCCTCTTCTGGCTCTCCATCATCATCTCCTTCATCGGAGTCATCATCTGTTCCACCATACATCCAACTCGAAACACAAAAACCAGTTCCCCTCCCTTGAGGGAGGAGTTAGCCTTCGTCGTGAGCTCAGGCCGAACGGGAGTAGGCTCTCTAAACAATCCCCCCTCCCATGAGGGAGGGCATGGGGGTAGGCTTGTTGGTCACTTCTTCCTCCTTCGCGGATGGCCCCTCGCCCTCACCATGGTATGTTTCTCCATGTCTTACGGAGTCATCTCCACCTACGTAGCCATCTACGCTGCTGAAGAGTTGGACATCAAGGAAGGAGCCGGCATCTTCTTCTTCCTGCTGGCAGGCGGCCTCGCTCTCTCACGACTCACAGGTGCCCGTGGACTGCGTCGTGGGCGCATCGTGCACAACGCCTCCGAAGGCATGCTCGTATCGCTCATCGGATATTTCCTTTTTGCAGCCGTCCATCACCCTATCGCCCTCTATGCCTCAGCCCTCATCATCGGGCTCGGCAACGGTCACATGTATCCAGCCTATCAGAACATGTTCATCAATCTCGCCACCAACAACCAACGTGGTACAGCCAACTCCACCCTCCTCACCTCGTGGGATTCGGGTATGGGACTCGGCGTCCTCTTCGGAGGCATCCTCGCCGAAGCCGTCAACTACCACGCCTCCTTCTGGATGATGTGGATAGCCAACCTCACAGGCGTCCTCCTCTTCTTCCTCTTTGCCCGCCAGCATTACCAGCGGAATTATATTTGATACAATGATACACACAAAAGTCTAAAAAGGAGGGAATCTGTGTCTTTTGCTTTCTTCCTATCATGTTTTTTGGTCAATATGGTGAAAATACAACAGAATGTGATAAAAAATGTTAGGAAAGCATGTCGGTATAGGAATTAATTCCTATCTTTGCAAATCAAAATTATTTGAAAAATAAATAAAAGAAAGTGATATGGCATACAAGAAATGGTCAATCGTGTTGCTATCCGTGCTGACAATATGTGGATGCGACAGACAGAAAGCACCAACAGAGAACGTCCCGTACGTGAAGACGGATGTGGTGAGGAATACGAGCAGGGTAAACAACCTGACATTCCCTGGAAAGACAAAGTCGGCTGACGACATCAACGTTTCGTTCCGTGTAAGCGGCCCGATTATGCGAGTGTATGTGAAGGCAGGCGATCATGTAAGGAAAGGTCAGTTGTTGGCTGCAATGGATCCAAGGGACTACCAGACGCAGTTGAATGCGACGCAGGCTGAATATGCAAGCATCAAGGCGGATGCTGAGCGTATCATCGCTATGTATAACGAGGAAAGCACGACGGCAAGCAACTACGACAAAGCTCGCTACGGACTGGAGCAAATCACCCAGAAACTGAACAACCACCGCAACCAACTGGCTGACACGAAACTGTACTCCCCTATCGATGGGTATGTGCAGGAGGTGTTGCACGAAGGTGGCGAGACGGTATCGGCGGGTATGCCTATCATCTCAATGTTCGGTAGCGGCACCTTGGAGGTGGAAATCAACGTGCCGGCATACGACTATGCGAACCGCGACCGTATGAGCACGATGTACTGTAAGTTTGACTTGCTGCCCGACGAGACGTTCCCGCTGAAACTGCACAGCATGAGTGCTGAGGCAAACTCGAACCAACTGTATACCGTACGCCTGCGTTTCATGGGTCAGTACGACCGTTCGAAAATCACTCCTGGTATGACTACAATGGTATATGTGAGCTACGACAACGACTCGACCGATACGAGGGTAGCAATCCCTTCGAGTGCCGTTGTGGAGGACAAGGGACAAACAAAGGTATATGTGTATGACACGAAGAGCGAAACGGTGAAAAGCCGTAGCGTGACCATAAGACGCTTGCACCGCAATGGTACGGCGGAGGTGACTGAAGGACTGGAGGATGGCGAAACCATCGTGGTAGCTGGTGTACATCACATCACCGACGGAATGAAGGCCAAACCAATGCCTAAGAGTTCTGAATCTAACGTGGGAGGACTGCTGTAAGAATTGAAAGTTGAAAAATGAAAAAATTGGAGTGGAATGGATTTTGGGAAATGGGCTTTAAATAATACCAAGCTGGTCAGCTTCATGATTGTGGTGCTGATTGTAGGTGGATTCCTAAGCTATCTGAAGATGCCGAAACTGGAAGACCCTGCTATCAAGGTACGACAGGCCATGATTGTGACGACCTACCCGGGTGCTTCGGCACATCAGGTGGAACTGGAAGTGACCGACCAGTTGGAGAAGGCCATCCGTGAGGTGGCATCAGTGGATAATGTGCAGAGTCAGTCGATGAACGACCTGAGCATCATCACGGTGGAACTGCTGACAACAACGAAAGACATAGAGCAGCAATGGGACATGGTGCGCCGCAAGGTAACAAACGCGCAGAGCAAACTGCCGGCTGATGCGAGCGTACCCATCGTGAGAGATGACTTCGGCGATGTGTATGGAATGTTCTACGCGCTCACAGGCGAAGGTCTGGAAGATAATGAGCTGGGCGACTATGCAGAACTGATGAAGCGTGAAATAATCGACATCGATGGCGTATGCCGCGTGGACATCTACGGCAAACGCAACCAATGTATCAATATAGAGCTGCATCAGGATAAGATGGCCAATTTGGGTGTGATGCCGATGGAGGTGATTTCAACACTCAATGGTCAGAACAAGACGGTGTATGCCGGCTATTACGATAACGGCAATAACCGCATCCGTGTGAGTGTGAGCGACCGTTTCAACAACCCTGAGGACATTGGCAACATGCTGATTCAGGGTCACGACGACAAGCAGCTACGCATTAAGGACATCGCACATGTGATACCAGCTTATGAAAGCCCTACCCGCAACGCACTGAAGTATGACGGCGAACGTGCCATCGGTATCTCAGTAGCCTGTCTGGCAGAGAAAGATGTCACGAAAATCGGCGATATTGTCGAAGAGCGACTCGCAGCCATCGAAAGCCGTCTGCCTGCAGGTGTGGAGTATCACAAAGTATTCTTCCAACCCGAGCGTGTGTCGAATGCTCTCAACACATTCCTTATCAACCTTCTGGAGTCGGTGCTGATTGTCATTATCGTACTCATCTTCACCATGGGAATGAAGAGCGGACTGATTATCGGTATGAGTCTGGTGACCATCGTGTTCGGTTCGTTCTTAGTGCTAAGCGGATTCGACGGTACACTCCAGCGTGTAAGTCTGGCTTCGTTCATCCTAGCAATGGGTATGCTGGTTGACAATGCGATTGTGATTGTCGACGGAATTCTGGTTGACAAAAAGAAAGGGAAGCCGCATATGGAAGCCCTGACAAGCATAGGCCACAAGACCGCTATGCCACTCTTGGGTGCAACCCTCATTGCCATCCTGGCCTTCCTGCCTATCTTCCTTAGTCCAGACACCGCGGGTATCTATGTACGCGACCTCTTTATCGTGATTGCTGTATCACTGTTGCTCAGTTGGCTGCTGGCACTTACCCATGTACCTATCATGTGTAAGCGACTGCTGTTCACGAAGAAGGAACTGCGTGCATCGCTACATGCTGCCAAAACCCAGACGGAAGAAGAGGAAACGATGTACAAAGGAAAGGCATATACGATACTTGAAGGCATTCTGAACTTCGGACTCCACCATCGCATCACGTTCGTCATAGGTGCGATCGCCCTGTTCCTCATCAGCGCATTCTGCTATAAGTTCCTCGACCAGGCGTTCTTCCCCGATATGGAGTACGACCAGCTCTACATGGAATATAAACTGCCGGAGGGCAACAACTCCACACAGGTGGAGCAAGACCTGAAAGGAATCTGCAAATACCTCCAGACACGCAAGGAAATCACACATATCACCACCTCGATTGGTGGTACACCTAGCCGTTACAACCTGGTGAGAAGCATCGCCACCCCATCGTTGGCATACGGAGAACTCATCATCGACTTCACCTCACCTTCCGACCTCGTAAAGAACATCGACGAGATTCAGACCGAACTCTGTAAGCGCTACCCACAAGCATACATCAAACTGAAACGCTACAACCTGATGTATAAGAAATACCCTATCGAGGCGATGTTCACAGGTCCTGATCCAGAGGTACTGCATCGACTGACCGACTCAGCTATGGCGACTGTTCGTAAGAGCGATATGGTGTATCTGCCAACCACCGATTGGGAACCACGTTGTCCTAAACTTACCGTTGACTATAATCAGTCAGCAGCCCGTAACAGCGGATTGTCGCGTAGCGAAGTGGGCACATCGATACTCGCCTACACAGGCGGTATTCCGATTGCGACATTCTTTGAGGGTATCAATCCGAAGAAGGTGTATGTGAAATGTGTGGACGAAGAGGGCGAGAACATCGACAACCTGAAGAACGTAGAGGTGTTCGGCCTACTGCCGAATATATCACGTGTAGCCAATCGGGAATACCTGACCAAACTGCTGACAGGAGTCATCAAGAAAGAAGACCTGATAGAAGAACTGACCAGCACCACCCAGCTGCGACAGATTACCTCTGATATTCGTGTCGAATGGGAAGACCCTGTGGTGATGCGCTACAACGGTCAGCGTTCACAACGTCTGCAATGCAGTCCGCGTCCAGGTATAGGAACAGAAGAGGCTCGTGCTTCATTGGAGAAAGAACTGGCAAAGATACAGTTGCCTGAAGGCTACGAAATGTCTTGGCAAGGCGAGAAGAAAGCCAGCGACGACTCGATGAAGTACTTGTTTGCCAACTTCCCGTTAGCCATCATTCTGATGATCGGCATCTTGATTCTGCTGTTCAAGGACTACAAGAAACCTGCCATCATCTTCTGCTGCATCCCGCTCATCCTGACGGGTGTGATTCCTGCAGTCCTCGTTTCAGGTAAGGCATTCGGATTCGTAGCTATTGTAGGTGTGTTAGGACTAATTGGCATGATGATCAAGAACGGTATTGTGCTGATGGACGAAATCAATCTGGAAATCAGCAGCGGCATGAATCCTTACGATGCACTCATCAACAGTTCAAAGAGCCGTCTGCGCCCTGTGATGATGGCATCACTCACCACTATCTTAGGTATGATACCGCTCGTACCCGATGCGATGTTCGGTTCGCTCTCTGTCACCATCATGGGCGGTCTGTTCATGGGAACCCTCATCACCCTTATCTTCATCCCTGTACTCTATTCATTATTCTTCAAAGTAAAAGCATGAAACGAAATATCATATATGCCATCCTGATGCTGAGTGCCCCCACCCTATGTGTGGCGCAGTCGGAAGTGCTGACCCTGTCGGCCTGTCAGCAGATGGCCCTGCAGAACAACGTAGAAATCGCTAAATCACAGGCACAAGTCGAACAGATGGGATTCGATATCAAATCATACAAATCGAACTACTACCCACGGCTGAACCTCATGGCGATGGACCTGTACTCTACCGCTCACGGCGACTTCACTATCACTGGCGGACATCTGCCCATCTACAACTACGTAGCAGCAGCCGGACAATACGTACCGAATGTGACTGTGAATGCAGACGGAAGCTACACACTGAACCAGTATGCCGACTTCCCCGACCAGAAGATGGAATACAAAGTGAAGAACGTATTCATGGGTGGCCTGATGCTCACACAACCCATCTACATGGGCGGTAAGATTACGACAGCTTACAACATGTCGCTCATCGGACGTGATATGGCTGAACTGAATGTGTCGCTCACGAAAGACGAGATACTCGTCAAGACAGGCGAGGCATACTTCCTGGCCGTCAAGGCAAAAGAGATGATTGAGGTAGCAAAAAAATATAAGGAACTGTTGGAAGAGCTGAGCCGCACGGTAGATAATGCCGTGAAGCACGGACTGAAAACTCGTAACGATAAGATGAAGGTACAAGTGAAACTCAACGAAGCCGAACTGAACCTCACGAAGGCAGAGAATGCCTACCGACTGGCTCGTATGAACCTGTGTCACTATATCGGACGTCCGCTGACTTCTGATATCGAAGTAGCGAATCAGGACTACACGTCAGAGACTGTCTTCCATCCCAATACCGATAAGACCATCAACATCTCAGGACGTCAGGAGTACGAACTGCTCAACAAGAAAGTAGAATTGGCCGAAAAGCAGATTGCTCTCACACGAAGCGACTACATGCCCAATGTGGTGCTGACGGGAGGGGTGATGTATGCCAACGGAGCAGAACTCGCAGGCAAGAAACTCATCGACGGAGCATCAGCATCAATCGGTATCGGCGTAAAAATTCCTCTCCTCACCTTTGGTGAGAACACCAATAAAATCAGGGCGGCGAAGACCAAGCGACAGATTGCACGCTTGGAACAGGAAGATCTGAACGAGAAGATGATGCTGGAACAGCAGCAGGCACTCAATAATGTGGAAGAGGCAGAAAAGATTGTAACCTTCACCACCTCTGCACTCAAGCAGGCTGAGGAAAACATGCGATTGTCGAAACAACAATACGAAGTGGGTACGGAGACCCTCTCCGACCATCTGGAAGCACAGGCACTCTGGCAAAACTGCTATGCATCCAAGGTTGATGCAATATGTCAGTATCAGTTAGCTTGGCTAAAGTATCAGAAGTCGAAAGGAGAAATCAATCGCTGATGGCACGAATCATGTCGATAGACTATGGGCAGAAGCGAACAGGTATCGCTGTGTCCGACCCCCTACAGATGATTGCCAACGGGCTGACTACAGTCAATACCCCACAGCTGCTTGACTTCATTGCCGACTATCTCTCGAAGGAGCAGGTAGAGCGCATCGTGGTGGGCTATCCCAAACAAACGAATGGAGAAGAGTCGGAGAACATGAAACGCATCACGCCCTTCGTAAACCGTTTGCGCAAGCTCTATCCCGACATCACCGTAGAACTGTACGACGAACGCTTCACATCGGTACTCGCCCACCGAGCCATTATCGAGAGCGGCATCAGTCGCAAAGCACGACAGGACAAAGCACTCGTCGACAAAATCAGTGCCACCATTATCCTGCAAGACTATTTAGAAAGCAAGACAAAGACCCTCTCCCCATCCCCCTCCCTTTATGGCGGGGGTAATTGAACATCTCCTTTTCGGAGAGATTTACGAGGGGTTAATAATAACAAATTATATAGCATTATGGTATTACCAATGTACATATTCGGTCAGCCTATACTCCGTAAAGATACGGAAGAGATTACGACTGACTATCCCAACCTTCAGGAACTGATTCAGAACATGTTCGAAACCATGCAGAAAGCCGACGGAGTAGGTCTCGCGGCTCCGCAGGTGGGACTCTCCATCCGCCTGTTTGTTGTTGATCTTGACGTTCTGAAAGACGACTACCCCGAATACGAAGGCTTCCTGCATGCATACATCAATCCACAGATTGTGGAGGTGAGCGACGAGACAGAAGTCATCGAAGAAGGATGTCTCAGCGTGCCAGGCATTCACGAAAGTGTGCGACGTCCGAAATCCGTACACGTCACCTATATCGACGAGCATCTTCAACCCCACGACGAATGGATAGACGGATTCGCAGCACGTGTATTTCAACATGAGTACGACCACTTGGAAGGAAAACTGTTCGTCGACCACCTGTCTACGCTGCGTAAGCAGATGATAAAGAAGAAACTGCTGGCTATGACGAAGGGAAAGGTAAACTGTGCGTATAAGGTGAAGCATGGTTGAAATAGGTTAAAAAGGCTTTTAGGATATGAAATTTCGTTCAGTCATCGCCCTGCTTATGTGGGGTTGTTCATTGCTACTCTCGGCACAGATCAATGCTGAGCGTATGATGTTGATTGGACGTAACGCCCTATCGTATGATGACTATGCGCTGTCCATTCAGTACTTCAGTCAGGTCATCTCAGCCAAACCCTATCTGTACGAACCGTATTTCTTCCGCGGACTGGCAAAGTTCTACTTAGAAGACTATACGGGAGCGGAAGTCGATTGCAGCAAGTCCATCAACCTCAACCCCTATTACGTCAATTCTTACGAGGTGCGAGGTCTTTCGCGCATCAACCTGCAAGACTATATGGGTGCCGCACTCGATTATGAAGAAGCCATTCGTATCGATGACAGCAACCGTTCCATCTGGCACAATCTGGTTTTGTGCTATCTGGAGGTCGACAGTCTGGAAAGAGCCGATTCCGCATTGGTACGGTTTATTGCCAAATGGCCTAAATACGCAGACGGCTATCTGCTGAAAACGGAAGTGCTGCTCAAACAAGGCGACACCATCGCAGCAGAGCAATATACCGACAAAGCCCTCGATGTGGACCCCTACGATATGTATGCGCTATCAACCAAAGCAGCAATGCTGATGCATCGTGAGGAATATGCAGAGGCCGAATCATCGCTCAACGAAGCCATACGTATTAAGCCCAAACAAGTGCGCAACATCATCAACCGTGCACTCTGTCGGTATCAACAGAACAACTATCGTGGAGCGATGGCCGACTACGACTTAGCACTCGATATCGACCCCACGAATTTCATCGGTCACTACAACCGTGGACTGCTACGTGCATCCGTAGGTGAAGACAACAAAGCCATCGAAGACTTCGACTTCATCCTCGAACGCGACCCCGATGACGTCATGACACTCTTCAATCGTGCCCGACTCTACGACCAGACAGGCGATTATCAGTCCGCAATACGCGACTACACGAAAGTAATTGAGGAGTTTCCTAAGTTTCTCTACGGCTATCAGCTGCGTGCCGAAGCACGACGGAAAATAGGTGATACCAAGGGAGCCTTGAAGGACGAAGAACATATCCTGCGAGAGAATATCGCCCATCGATACGGCTACTCCACCCCTACCAACAGCCAGAAGAACCGCACACGAAAGAAGTCGCAGGTCGATCTCGACGACTATCAGCAACTGGTCGAGGAAGACGACTCGAAAGTCTACGATGAAGAGTTCCGCGGAAAGATACAGAACAAGGCTAGCGAGATGAAACTGCTGCCCATCATCGTACTCAACGAAAACGAAAACGTCGCGACAGAGAGCGTACTCAACGACTACACCATCGAGGCGTATGGCCTCACGGAACAAGTCGTCGACGATTTCCGCAAAGGAATCGAACTATGCATGCAAGCCGACGAAGTGCGACTGAATGTAGGAAACAATCCCCAACCAACCATCGGGACGACCAAGGTAACCACCCTACCCCAGCAAAGCGATCGTGGACTGGGGCTTATATCACAGGCAGCCGAATATTTCAAACGCTGCATCGATAGCGCTCCACAATTTGCTGAAGCCTATTACAACTATGCCTACACCCTCGCCCTACAAGGAAAGTCTGCCGATGCCATCGAGCAACTCACCCATGCAGTCGAACGCAAACCACAATTCGCAATGGCATGGTTCAACCGCGGCCTGCTCTACCTCTTTGCCGAAAACCACACAGCAGCAGCCAGCGATCTGAGCAAGGCAGGCGAACTCGGCGTCTATCAAGCATATAGCATCATGAAACAAAGCAGAAAAAATAAAAAATAAAAGAAAATGAAACAAACAGCAATCCTACTGCTCCACTGCCCCGACAAGCAGGGAATCATTACGGAAATCACAAAATTCATCACCGACAACAACGGTAACATCATCTATCTTGACCAGTATGTTGACCACATCGAAGAACATTTCTTCATGCGCGTAGAGTGGACACTCGAGAAGTTCCTCGTACCAGCCGAAAAGCTCGAAGAATACATCCGCACCCTCTATGCACAGCGCTACGATATGCAGTTCAGCCTTTACTTCGGCAACAAACGCCCACGTATGGCACTCTTTGTATCGAAGATGAACCACTGTCTCTACGACCTGCTAGCGCGCTATCAGGCAGGCGAACTCGATGTCGACATCCCCTGCATCGTGTCAAACCACGAAGACCTGCGCCCCGTAGCTGAGCAGTTCGGCATACCATATTATGTATGGAAGATAGAGAAAGACTGGTCGAACAAACGTGAAGTCGAACAAGCCGAGATGGAGTTGCTGAAAGAAAAGCGGGTCACCTTCATCGTCCTCGCACGCTACATGCAAATCATATCCGACGAGATGATTAAGGCCTACCCCAACAAGATTATCAACATCCACCACTCGTTCCTTCCGGCATTCATCGGAGCCAAACCCTACCATCAGGCCTACCAGCGTGGAGTGAAAATCATCGGAGCCACCAGCCACTACGTGACAGCCGACCTCGATGCAGGACCAATCATCGAACAGGATGTCGTTCGCATCACCCACAAAGACACACCCGAGACACTTGTTCTCAAAGGAAAAGACCTCGAAAAGATAGTCCTCTCACGTGCCGTCAAGAAACATGTGGAACGCAAAATCCTGACCTACAAAAACAAAACAATCATCTTCAGTTGAGGATGATTGTTTTTTTGTTTATAACTTTCAACGTTTTATTCTTTCATCAGTTTCTCGAAGAAGTCATCGAGGTCTTTATCCATGTCTTTCAGCAAATCGTCGCTAAGGATGATAAGGTCCTCGTCTACATAAAAGAGTTCATCGATGGTCTCCTGATTGTCGTCTTCGAGCACGAAGGAGAACGGCTTCGACACGCTGACATGTTCGAATGCTCCCTCGGCTGACATTGCACTCAGTATCGACTTCAGTTCGCGAGCCATCGCTTCCATATCCTCGTCACCGTCCAGATCGACCCATTCTTCCACAATGGCAGAAGAAATAGTCATCTCGGTATCGTCGGCGATAGCCACTTCGCCGGTATCAGCGTCAAGATGCAGATGGAAATCGGTGACAACCAAAAAGTCGTCATCCTGTACAAAATGATTCACTGCCTGCTCGATTGCAGTACGAAGACCCGATGTTGAAGCGTTACTGATTGACATAAACATTTAATTAGGTGTGCAAAAGTAATAATAATTTGCCATTCGGCCATTTACAAATTACCATTATTTGCAAAAAAAAGCTGAAAGCAACACACTTTCAGCCTTTTTTGTTCTTTAACCCGCAGTTTTTTAATTATCCAAATATACCTTTATTCTTTCTCCGTTTCTATAGATAACGTAGATGCCACCAGGCAATTGCCGTAGGACATTATCAGCAACGCTGCCACTCATAAGACGTCGACCCGTCAGATCATACACCCCATCGGCATAGACGGTTGTTCGGTCCGCCGACTTAGTGGAAAGCTGGCTGATGCCGGTATCTTCACCCTGAATGCGCAGAGGACAAAGCATCCATTGGCGATGGGTTGGCATGTCGGTATCGGCTGTGTATTGCCACGTACATACGGTGGTGCCTGGATTGCTGTTGGCATTGCTGAGGTCGAGGGCGTAGCTGCGATTGCGAGCCAGTGAGATTTTATAATATGGCAGGTCGATAGCCTCAATCATGAACTGCTGTTCGCTGGATGTTGCTGTCTGCGCCGTCAGTTTCGATGAGCCTGACGAACGGAATGATGTAAGTCGCTGTCCACGTGCGTTTTCGAGCATGAAGTTATTACCTTGAGCTATGAGCTTCCATCTCTGTCCGTCATCATACGTGATGTTTTCTATGGTGATTTGTCCGCTTTCTCCTGCAGTCAATGCCGCGGTCAGGTTGTGACGCGGCACGATGATGTATTCGCGTTCGGCCACGATTTGCGGTTCGTTTGCCACACCGCCGACGGGCAGTATGAGGGTGGTGAGGCTCTGTGCAGGAAGTTTGACAAGCATCGTAGAACTGTCAAGCTTGAAGTCCCTCACACTCTTCAGATTTTCATTTGATGATGTACGATAGGCCTTAATGGCATTTGATGCAGGCAGACTTGCAAACTGTGACAGATCGACACGATGGTATGTAAGACTACCTTCGTTGAGCAGTACGAGCACAAGCGTGTCCTGTGCTTCGTTCATGGCAGCCAGCGACTGGTCGCAGAGCGATGCCACGATGTTGTAGCCGTGTTTGATAAAGCGTGAGCATTGCTGACGCACGTAGAAGTTCTTCACTTTGTCATAGGTCTGGTTGCTGAAGCTCCCTCGGATGGTACACCATTGGTCGTTAGCTTCCTCCATATATTGCCAGTCGATCCAGGTCTCAGGCTGCAGGTAGCGCATGTCGTCAAACAGCTTCTGGGTAAGGCTCAAGTTGCCTCCGATGCCATTGCCGCCTGCTCCCACTTCGCTCATCCAGAGCGGCATGTTGTCCTGATGAGCCAAGAAGGCCATGTGGACTCGGTCGGCATTGCTGCCCGAATAGGTGTGGGTGTTCCATTGTCCCAACATCTTGAGCGCACCGTTTTGTTTGAATGCCTTGTAGCCATTGACTGCCAGTCCCACGTTGGTCTCGTCGGAGGCCGAGATAACCGTGTTGAGTCCCGACTGGTCGAGAATCGGCTTCAATACCTTGACGAACTTGACCTGCGACGCATAGTCGAAATGACAGCCTTCCTGCACACCGTTAGCATACCAAAATCCAGTTACCGACTCATTGAATGGCTCCAACGTCTTGAACTCGATGTCGTACTCGTCCTTGTAATGCTTACATACATCGACGAGATAGTGGGCAAACTCCTCGTAGTACTCGGGCTTCAGGTTGTCCTTGCCTCCGTCGGTATTACCACTCACGCATCCGCTGTAGGTCATGTAGTAAGGGCATGAGTTGCTGAACGCCTCGAAGACTGCATCGGGCCGTTTCTCCTTAATCTTCAGCATAATCTTACGCTGCGCCTCGTCGCGATCCCAGTGATATTCGTCACCAGAGAAGTCCTTGAAGCCTTCCATCTCCGCCCTCAGACCCTTGCCGCCAGCCATGTGATGCGGGTCGCAGTTCTTGTGCTCCGGGTCGTCGCCACCTCCTATGTTATATCGGAAATGGCTGTAGTTCAATCCGGTAGGACTGACCATCCACGTCACAATCTCGTCAATCTTCTTGTCCGTCCACTTGCCGCACTGACCAGCCCACCAGCAAAGTGATACCCCCCAACCGTCGAACTTCTGACGGACAACCGTTGGGAATACCGCATAGGAGAGTGTGTCCGTTGGTAGGGTTCCGTTTACTTTGTCGCTAAAATACCAGAAGTGCTTCATGTCCGAACCGTTCTTGTCGGAATACACCTTTGAGCCGGCATCGTTATTGTCGGTTCCCAAGCAAGCGTTATTTCCTTTACATCGAATACGGATATAGGAACCTTGGGCCTGCTCAAATGAGAAACGTGTGTCGTCGCTGGTGTTGGCTGTGACGAACGACGTGTTCCATGTATTCAGTTTCGAGAGATAGCGCCCGGAACTCTCCTTTATATAATAATAGCCTTCTCCATCGGGAACGATGGTCATCTGCTGGGGATTCGATATCGTTGCGGCTTCCAACTGACCGCCATAGTCGCTTGCCATCTTCAAATGGTTACCGCTGCTGTGCATCACAAATACCGTTGTAGGTGTAGTAAATTGTACTTGAGCCTGCGCTGTCAACGCCAGCATCAAGGCAACTATAAGCGCTATTCTTTTCATATTCATATTATTCCATTTCATCTTTTTATACACCCCGCAAACCTGATTATCAGTGCAGAACTGACTGCAAAGCTAAGCATTTATTTTCATTCCGCAATGAAAAGTTATTAAAAGTTCTCAACAAGTTTTGCAATTCATGCCAAATTGCTTTCGCAACAAAAAAAAAGCGGCACTAAAATAGTGTCGCTTGGTGTACGTTTCAGAAACCTTTAAGAAACAGTGATGTTCTTTGAGATTTTCTTCTCTTCTTTAGCTGCTTTCGGCATGACAACGGTGAGGATACCATTCTCTACCTTTGCAGAAATCTTGTCTTTCTCAACATCGTCTGGCAATGTGTATGCCTGCTCGTAGTTGGTGTATGAGAACTCACGACGCAGATAGTGGTGCTTGTGGTCACTTTCCTTATGCTCGGTCTTGTTTTCGATGGCGATACTCAAGTTACCTTCATCGTTGATTGAGACGCGGCAGAATTCCTTCTTGATACCTGGAGCTGCAAGTTCCATCGTGTAGGCTTTTTCGTCTTCTTTTACATTTACTGCAGGTGCGGTGCTGTTGGCACGTGGCACATAGTCAGAGTTCATAAAATCGTCGAATACTGTTGGAAACCAACTGTTGTGAAACATTACTGGTAACATAATCATTTCCTCCTATTTTTATTTGTTAAACATTAATTCATTTCTGAACCGCTCTGCTTTCGCTCAGCGTTCACTCATACTAAATGCAAACTATTGTGCCAATAGAAAGGAAATGACAAACTGACAAAATTTACTGCCGATTTGTCTATCTGTTGGACATTTTTATGCTTTTCGTGGTTCCATCAGGATAAATGATGCGACGGATGACGATGGGTGCATCGGTGGGCTGACGAAGTCGCTGGCCGCTGAGGTTATAATATTGGACAAGAACCTCTCCCCTGCCCTCTCGGCCTACCCCTAATCCCTCCCTCATGGGAAGGGCACTCTGTGGGTTTATATCGGTAGGTACGATAGGAACGAGGTGGGTATGGGTCAGGATATGATTGGGTTGCTCAATGGTGATGCGGTCGAGCAAAGCTACATTGTCTGCACCATCGGGATAACGTCCGAAAGATTGCCAACGTCCCTGTGCCTGATAGCGGAGGCTGTCTGCCCATGAGCCATCTGCTGCCTGGATGCTGATGAATGCGCTGTCGGTGTTGGCTAATTTGAACCCTGCGTGAAGGTCGGTAAGCGGATCACGATTGTCGCACCACACGATACGATAGCCGTGAGGAGGAATGGTTCCACCGTCCCGAGACGGAAGTTGATATTTCTGTGGCTTCGCGGGATTGTCGCTGAGATACATGCCTGCGAGGTTGATGACGGAGTCGGTGGTGTTGTAGAGTTCTATCCAGTCGCTCTTCTTCTGATAGTCGCTGATGTAGATGTCATTACCTGCTGAGACTTCGTTGATGCGAACAGGAATCCCGCCACCAGCCTCTCCGAGAGGGAGAGAACGGAATAATGCCACAACGGATGAAAGGGAACCTAGCTTCAGGGAACGCAGGTCGAGGACGGTGTCAGTAGATACAACCTCATCATCGACTTGCCAACCTTCAAATTCATAGCCTGCTGGTGTGAGCGCTGTCAATTCGGTCGTTCCGAACAGACTGCCAGAGAAACGGGCTGTAGGTATCTCACATCCGTTGAGCAACAGGCGTGCGTGGGGTGTGGAGGTCTCAATGTTCACCTTCAGTTCTCCTGTCAGATTGAATTGTTTCTTCAGGCTGGCGATACGCTTCTCATGCTGGTTCTTGCGGTCGGTGAGGATGTCACAGAGGCTTTCGGCTCGTTCCATCGGGTCGTTCCCTTCCCACTCTAGGGCAGGTTGGGTTGTGGCTGCCATCTGGCGAATAATAGGCAGACAACGATCGGGCAAGAACACGCTTCCACCCATCATGCAGTATGCATCGATGAACTGCTGACGAAACGGTTGGTATTTCAGCATGTTCTGGAAAATCTCGACCTGACGACCTTTCCCTTTCTCAAACAGCTGCACAATCATGTCGGTATCGCCAAAACAGCCGTCGAGGTCGAACAGCACAACGTGAATCTTGCCGTCATCATTGCTGCAGCGGAATCCCTTGATGTTCTTCAATCCCCCTCGCAGCCAGTCAAGATTGCCCATATAGATTTCTGCAGCCATATAATTGCAGTATTCATCCACATCGACGATATCGCAGAGTGACTGCCACAGCGATTCGTTTGTGGGACTGGCCGCCAATTGCTGACTCAGCTTGTACCAACGGTCATAGACGGCTCGAGTGCCTGCCATCACCTCGAATTCGTTTTCCCATTGGTCTACCTCATCGCTCCCAATGCCGTAGTTGCTGTAAGCGAAATTGCGGTTGCTGGCCTCACGCAGGTTCATCATGCCCAGATACCGCCCGTCGAGGAAGATGTGGGCAGGTTGTGTAGCCTGACAGTCGAGCCAGATGCCGCTACTGTAGATGAGTTCCTGCAAGGCTGCATCCTTGAGACGTGCATACTGGTCCTGTCCGCCGTTACGCACCAGCAGGGTTTTGTTCTTGATGTAGGGTTTGGCGGCAAAGACCGGATAGGGATAGAACGTCTGCCATTCGTGTATCTTCTCAGCCTTGAGTTTGAACGAGGTCTTGAACTGGAAGATGCTATCACCATCATTGAACCGTGTCCATCCTCCAAAAATAGAGAAGGTAGCGCCTTGATTCAGCGCCTCATACCATCTGTCCTCTTCGTCAGGAATGAAATACTCCACGTTCACGGGGCGTTCCCAGTCCATATTCTGATTCATCGGACGCGACTGATGGTTGTCAATCCGACCATTCACGCCACCCACATACAGACCGATAGAATCACCGAAGAGGTTCTGAGGATGGGTTGTCACACTCACGATAGGCAGGTAGTAGTTGCGGTCTTGGCGGATGAACGTACGAGTAGCAACAGGACTGTTGAGATAGCCGTCTTTCACAAGCATGAAACGGTAGATGCAAGTCTCATCAACTGTAAAATGTCCGTCAGCCGATACAGGACTCTTACTAGGAATAGGTGTTGCGCCACCTGTATTATAATATAAGGTGGTACCTGAGGGGATATCGACTTGGAACGAGAATGGTTCGCTGAACACCCCACCCTTCACGTCTATCTGCGGCATATCAAGACGTTCGTCAGCAAACAGACTTCCCTCGTTGCTACGCCGAGGCGTGGGTGTCGATGTTGTACCCCACTCAATTCCTCCATCTGTCAGTCGGGCAAACGAACAGCGTGGAATGGCAGGTGGATAAGCAACCGCATCCAGCAAGTCGCCGAGGGCATCATGCAACTCCAGCATTCCTCCGTCCATATCCAGTTTGAAAGGTATCTGCTGCTTCGACCCTGAACCGTAATATCCGTCCTTGTAGTTGTGGTCGAACCACAGATTGCAGAATCCGTGGGGAGGGAGCATGCCATGCAGGGCTGTGAGTTTCTGTTGCTTCATCGTTCCCTCTGCATCGGTATGCCAAAGTGTGCAGTTGGTCAAATAGAGTGTATCGGCTGTCGTGTTATAGAGTTCCACCCAAGCACCGTAGTTGAACGACGGATCGATAAACATGTCCACATTCGCTACCTGTACCTCATTGATCACAATACGCTGAGCCGTAGTCGTCAGGGCTACAGCACACATACAGAGTATCGCAACCAATCGTCTCATGGAATTTGACAATTTGAGATTGCAAAGTTAAGGAAAAAACTCAAAACGAAAACGAAAACGAAGACTAAAACACAAAAATCTCTAAACTCTAAACTCTAAACTCTAAACTTTTTGTACCTTTGCATCAGTTTTGTTCCACACGAAGTATTTTCACTTCGCATGGATTAAAAGGGAATCAGGTGAAAGTCCTGAACAGTCCCGCTGCTGTAAGCCGCTTTACCAGCCAAACATGATGTCACTGAAAAGGAGGGCTAAAAATGCTAGAGTCTAAAAATCTAGAAACTAAAGTCTGTTTTTTCGGGAAGACGTTTGGACAAGGGCGGTAAGTCAGAAGACCTGCAAGACGCATCTTTGTTGAACTCGTCCTCGAGGAAAGGACAGGATGACACATTTCGGATGAGAAGATTGTATACCACCATGTGGCTTATAACGGTATTGTGTTGCCACACATCGCTGCTATCTGCCCAAAACATCACTATCGACACCGTAGAGGTAAACGCACGTAGGCTCAGGGATGCCGAACGTGCCGCTACGCCTATCCAGACCTTCGAGCGTGAGGAATTGGAGCGGATGGGCATCAATGCTGTGAGCGATGCGGTGAAACACATGTCGGGCGTGCAGGTGAAAGACTATGGGGGAATCGGCGGACTGAAGACCATCAGTGTGCGCAGCCTTGGTGCCCAGCACACAGCAGTGATGTATGACGGAGTGGCAGTAAGCGACTGTCAGACGGGACAGGTCGATATCAGCCGTTATGCCATAGATAACGTGGAGAGTCTCTCCCTCACCATCGGACAGAGCGACAATATCTTCCAGTCGGCTAAACAGACAGCCTCGGCTGGTGTGCTCAACATCTCAACCCAAAACCTTTCAACCGAAAGTATGGCGAGGTTCCGCACAGGCTCCTATGGGCTGGTCAACCCTACCCTGCTCTTCCGTTCCTTCATCAGTCCGAAACTCCATTTCTCAGCCTATGCGGACTATCAACGTGCGGATGGAGTCTATCGCTTCCACATGATGAACGGTTCGAAATCGATCGACGAGAAACGCAACAATAGCGACATCAATGCATGGAGAGGCGAACTCAACCTGACGTGGTTACCAACCGCTAACCAGACGCTGAATGTGAAGGCTTACCTCTTTGATAGCGACCGTGGACTTCCTGGCAGTGTAGTCTATGACAATCCCTATGCTGCCGAACGCAGTCACGACCGCAACTATTTCGGACAACTCAACTACGAGAACCATCTGTCCGACCGTTGGAAACTACGTGCCAGCGCTAAGTACAACTGGACCTGGAGCCAATACACCGATAAAGATATCGCACGCGAGGTAGACGACCGCTTCCGTCAGACCGAACTCTACGCAAGTGCAGTTCTCTGGCATCAGCCGACTGACAGATGGGAAGTGAGTCTCGCGCAAGACATGGGTTACAACTACCTTCATGCCAACACGCCTCAGTGTATCTTCCCGTCCCGTTATACCCTGCTGACCGCCTTAGCAAGCCGTTATACTGCAGGTCGTTTCACAGCTACAGCATCACTGCTCAACACCGTGATTATCGAGGAAGCAAAAGAAGACAAGCCTGCCGACGACCGTCATCGCCTGTCACCAGCCGTGAGTGTAAGCATGCGTCTGCTCAACCACACGAACTGGCGCCTACGTGCCTCCTATAAAGATATCTTCCGCAACCCAACGTTCAACGACCTCTACTATCTCATGCTCGGCAATCGTAACCTGCAACCCGAAAAGACGCAGCAGTGGAATCTGGGAACGGTGTGGAGTGAATCCTTCAGCGGTTGGCTCACCTATGTCAACATCTCCGCAGACGCTTACTACGGAGGGGTGACCGACAAGATTGTCGCGATTCCCAAGATGTTCTTCTGGACGATGTTCAACATCGGAAAGGTTGAAACGAAAGGGGTAGACATCACATTATCAGCACAAGGCGGGGTGCAGAAAGTCTGTTGGTATGCCTCTGCCACCTATAATTATATGGATGCGCACGATGTGACCGACCGCTCGTTAGCTTCATGGCACGACCAGCTGCCCTACACCCCACTCCATTCAGGTAGCGCCAGCATCACCCTCGAGCACCCTATCGTCTGTCTGACGTACAACCTCATCTGGACAGGACAGCGTTACAACATGCAGATCAACTTGCCAACCACGCGCATGAAAGGCTACGCTGACCACTCAGTAAGCCTCTACCGCACGTTCAACTTCGGCAAGAGCCGTTTACGCTTGCAGGGCGACATCCGCAACATCGGGAACAAAAACTATGAAGTGGTACGCTTCTACCCAATGCCAGGACGAAATTATCAATTCACTATACAATATTCATTTTAATCAACAAATCAATTAAATCAACACAAAAATGAAAAAGTATGCAATTTATGCACTTGCGCTCGCTGCTATCACATTTGCAGCTTGTAGCGAAGACGATGACGACAACAGCCCAGTAGTCATCACTCCAAGTACTTCAGCCGTAGTTCTCAACACAGGTAACTGGGGAGGAAACGATGCATCCATCATGCGTTACGACATCTCCACCCATGCTATCACAGCCGACCTCTACGCTGCAGCTAACAACGAAGGTCTTGGCGACTTGGCTCAAGACATCATCAAGTACGGCTCAAAGTATTACGTAACCGTTACCGGTTCATCCAAGCTCGTTGTACTCGACAAGAACATGAAGGTCATCAAGACCATCCCATTCATGAAAGGCGAAACTCCAACCCAGCCACGCTATATGGCAGGTGTGAACGGTAATGTATATGTAACCGCTTACGACGGATGCATCACACGTATCGACACCACCAACTACAGCATCACAGGTACTGTTGAGGTAGGCGCCTACCCAGAAGGTCTGAGCTACGCAAACGGTAAACTCTATGCCAACTGTAGTGGTTACGGAGCAGGTAACACAGTCGCTGTAGTCGACGAGAAGACCTTCACAAAGAAGAAAGACATCACCGTGCTGCTCAATCCTTACACAGAAAGCGTTGTAGCCGACGATGGTAACGTCTACATCGTATCTAACGGTAACTATGCAGGTTCACCAAAGCTCGATCCTGCCGACTATGTCTATGCTACCGTTCAGCGTATCGACACCAAGACCGACGAGGCTACCGAAGTATGTCGCGGTACCTTCATCGCAACCTACAACAACAAGCTCTATGTGCTCTACTCAGAGTACTACCTGCCCGACACGAAGAAAGCCTTCGTCTATGACCTCGCAACCAAGACCGAAACCCCTCTCACCGACATCAGTCAGTTCTCAAGCCCTGTAGGTATCAATGTTGACCCGACACGTGGCGACATCTACATCTTCGACTCTGCATGGGGTTCACCAGCCACCATCTGCGGTCCAGTCAAGGCTGACGGCACCATCGCAAACAAGGTAGCAGCAGGATTTGCAACCGTAAAGATGATATTTGAGTGAAAAATAAAATAAAGTTTTTTTCTGACGTGTCAGGAGCTGCCGTCTTTGCCATAATGGCACTCCTGACACTTTTCCTTTCCTGCCATCAAGGTAAGGTGAGTGATACTGCGCAACATGGCGATACCGTCGCGATGAAATATGCAGAAAACATCTACATTGTTCATTACGAGGGTTATACCCGTGTCGACCTTGCCAACCCCTGGAAGAAAGGCGAGATACTCCATACCTATATTTTGGTTCCACGGCCTACCCACGAAGAGGTGAGAGGTGAGAGGTTAGAGGTTAGAGAGCACTCCCCCTCGGAGGAGCTGGAGGGGGGCTATACTACTATCACCATCCCACTCACCCGCTCAGCTGTTTATTCGGGTGTACACGGTAGCATCATCGATGAACTCGGAGCAGCCGACCAGATCCGTGCGGTGTGCGAAGTCGAGTATTTCACCAACGAGCATATCCTATCAGCCTACCGTGCAGGCCGCATCACCAATCTCGGCAACAGCCTCGCCCCGAATATCGAAGCACTCATCGACATCCACCCCGATGCCATCCTGCTCTCCCCCTTTGAAAACAGCGGAGGCTACGGACTTATCGAGACAACAGGAATTCCTATCGTTGAGTGTGCCGACTACATGGAGACCTCTCCCCTTGGACGAGCCGAATGGATGAAATTCTACGGTCTGCTCTATGGAAAAGCCGAGGAAGCCGACAGTCTGTTCCATGAAGTCGAGACCGCCTACAACAACCTAAAGGAAAGTGTTGAGCGCTCACTCACCTCTAACCTCTCACCTCTAACCTCTTCACAGGCCCCCCGCGTCATCAGCGACCTCATCACAGGCTCCACCTGGTACGTTCCTGGAGGGCGTAGCACCATGGGACGCCTAATTGCCGATGCAGGAGGCGATTATATCTTTAAAGAAAGAAAAGAAAGCGGTTCCTTAGCACTCGCACCCGAGACCGTATTTGCAGAGAGTCAGGATGCCGATGTGTGGTTCATGAAGTACACCAATTCAGCAGGCGATAAAACCTATCAGGAACTCGCCAGCGAGTCACCCCTCTATCCGCAGATGAAAGCCTTCAAAGAGAAGCGGGTCTATGGGTGCAACCTCAGTTATGTACATTTCTACAATGACCTACCCTACCATCCCGAGCGTCATCTCCGTGACATGATTCGCATGTTCCACCCTCAGTTGCTACCCGACCATCAACTCAAATACTATAAACCGTTAGAGTAAGATACGGTTTCCCTAACAATTATTCAGTTAAAGTTTAACAAATTACCAAAGGGGCTGCCTCACACACTGGGCAGTCCCCTTTCATTGCACACGATATTCCCCTTCAGGACTTACATTTTTCAATTTTTCAATTTTTACATTTTACTAAGGGGGGTATAAAAACAGGACCTTGAGATTTGCTACTTAGATGGGTAGAAATAGCAGAAATAATATGTTTCAGTTATACTTTTTTTCGGCGATGAACAGAAAACCAATCATGGATGAATAAAAAGCCTTGCACATTTTAGGCCATGAACAGAAAACCATTGATAAACGAACAAATATCACGTCTTTTCATCCTGTTTTATCGCGTAACTTTGCAACCGAAAATCAGGCTTTAGGCTTCAGACTCTAGACTTTAGACCTTAGCCGTTTGTCAAACTATTAACAGAAGATGAAAAGACTACTATTCATTACTACAATTGCGCTGTCGATGTCAACGATGATTACACAGCAGGTCATGTCGCAACAGGCGGCTGACTACCCCATCACGAATGTCACCTTCAATCATGTACGTTTCAACGACCGATTCTGGCTTCCGCGAATCCGTCAGAATCAGGAAGTGACCATCCCTATTGCATTGAAACAATGCTGGGATACCGGTCGTATTGACAACTTCAAGAAGGCAGGGGGCTTGATGGAGGGTTATTTCAGCACAGAGAATCCCTTTGACGACTCTGATGTGTTCAAGATTCTGGAGGGTTTGTCATATTCGTTACAGAACATCCCTAACAAGAAATTAGAGGCAGAGTTGGATGAAATTATCAGTTATATTGCGAAGGCTCAGGAGCCAGATGGTTATCTCTACACAGCCCGCACGGCTGCCGAACCAGGAAAACTGCATCCGTGGGTGAATGTGGAACGTTGGAAGAACGCGCCCGACCTCAGTCATGAGCTTTACAATATGGGACATCTCTATGAGGCCGCAGCTGCTCATTATGTGGCTACTGGGAAGCGTACCCTCCTCAATGTGGCGCTGAAGAATGCCGATCTGCTGGTGAAGGACTTCCTCGTAGGCCGTCTGCCATACGAGCCGGGACATCAGATTATCGAGTCGGGACTGGTGAAGCTCTATCGCATCACAGGCAAGCGTGAGTACCTTGATCTGTCCAAGTATTTCCTTGACCTGCGAGGTGACCGCGGCATTGGCCGTTCCGAATATTCCCAAACCCATCTGCCCGTTGTACGTCAGACAGAAGCCGTCGGTCACGCCGTACGTGCCGCATACATGTACTGTGGAATAGCCGACGTGGCAGCCATGACTGGCAATCAGGACTATATCAACACCATCAACACCATCTGGGACAATGTGGTGGAAAAGAAACTCTATATCACAGGCGGTATTGGTGCCATGAGCGGAGGCGAAGCTTTCGGAGCCAACTACTATCTTCCGAACAAAAACGCCTACTGCGAAACCTGTGCAGCGATTGCCAACGTGTATTGGAATTGGCGTATGTTCCTCTATCATGGCGACTCAAAATACTACGACGTGTTGGAGCGCTCGCTCTATAACGGAGTGCTGAGCGGCATCAGCCTTTCGGGCGACCATTTCTTTTACCCCAACCCTCTCGAGTCAAACGGAGGACGCCGACGTAGTGAGTGGTTCGGTTGTGCATGCTGTCCGAGCAACCTGTGCCGCTTTGTCGCATCGGTCGGCGGATACATGTATGCGCATCAGGATAATAAGGTATATGTCAACCTGTATGCCCAAAGTACAGCCGACATCGAATTGGGGAAAGAGCATATCACCTTGCGGCAAGAAACTGACTATCCCTGGGACGGGCATATCCGTCTGACGGTCGAACGGGCCATGAAACAGAACCGCCCGTTCACATTGATGCTGCGTCTGCCAGGCTGGGCAGACAACCGTCCTGTTCCGAGCGACCTGTATGTGTATGACAATGCAAAACAGAAGGGAACGGTCCGTCTGATGGTCAACGGTGTGCCCGTCGACTATTCGATGCAAGCAGGCTATATGGCCATCGAACGCGCATGGAAGCGTGGCGACCGTGTTGATTTTGAGCTGCCTATGGATGTCCATTATGTGAAAAGTCACGAGAATGTGGTCGACGACGAGGGGAAGGTGAGTGTCGAGCGTGGTCCCATCGTCTATTGCATGGAACAGATTGACAACACCGACCGTATTTCCGACCTCATCCTCAACCCCCGACAAGCTACAGCGCAAACAGAATGGGCTAATGAGTTGAATGGTCTGATAAAGTTAACTCTCAACTCTCAACACTCAACTCTCAACTTAATACCCTACTATGCATGGTGCAACCGTGGCGACCAGGGCATGAAAGTATGGATTCCCGACAACATGAACACCCAGAAGGGAGCGATGGGCATCATCAGCATCAACGACACCCTGAAGTTCCATGTCGAGATGGAACCACGGAAAGACTATTCTCCTAAGGAGACCGTCGAATTGCCCAAGCGCCGGATACTCGAGTTCCTCGGCATCAGCGATCAGGAACTAAGCGCATGGATGGGGTCGCGTGTCGTGTATTCTGCCATCAATCCCGACGGGCAAGCTGATATTGAGAGTACAGCCACAGTACCCGGACATTGGTTCAACAGTGACGGTCACACCTGTGGATGGGCTGTAAGTGGATGTAAAATCTTCTCCGAACTGCATCTCGACAACCGTATATATCTGAGTATAGGCCAGTTCCCCAACTCATGTCATCCAGGCGACCGATTCCTCATACGCCAAGCCCTGACACTTCGCAGCCGCACCGACAAGGAAGCCCGTCGCATCGTGTTTGAAATTGATGTAACAATCCATGCATAATTACAAATAACATGAGACCGATACAATCACACGTGACGTTCGCCATCGTAATTATCACTATACTGATTGCCTTCACTTCGTGTAACGACACACCTGATACAGAATACATGTATACGACACAACAAGAGACGGCAGCCGCCTATCTGGCAAACCGCCCTTCCCAGTTCTCCGAGTTTGTAGCTGTAATACAACGTTCTACCCGTATCAGCCTCGACCTTCTGGGCACCTACGGCACCTATACTGTGTTTGCGCCGACGAACGCCGCCGTTGATGAATATCTCGCCTCACGCGGACTGACTTCCGTCGACCAGCTCTCGCCAGCCGACTGCGACACGCTTGCCGGAACCCACCTGCTTTCCCAATCGTTCTACACCAACCAGTTCGGCGATGTGACCCTTCCCATCACCAATATGGTCGACCATTATCTCACCGTCACATGCGACAGCGATCTGATCTCACATCCCGGAGAAATACGGATAGCATACTATATTAACAGTTCGGCATGTATCGTGACATTCGACGATTCTGTTGCCAACGGAGTGGTACACACTCTTAACCGCGTCATTGACCCCTCGAGCCGAACGCTACCGGGACTGCTGACACAAGACACCATCGCACGTCTTTTTGTCGAAGCCTTGAGGTTCACACATATGGACGATTCCCTTCAGCGGTATAAGGATGACTCATACACCATCAGCATCGACTCAGTCGAATCGGGCTATACCACGTTCGTGGCTCAGGAGTACGACAACATCCGATATATGAAGAACCGATATTATCGCTATACGGCATTTGTCGAACCCGACAGCATCTATGCCCGCCACGGCATCTACACACTTGACGACCTGAAGGCATATGCTAAACGCATCTATGATGACGTCTATCCTGAAGATGCCAACGTGACCGATCCGACCGATCGCCGCAACTCCCTCAACCGCTTCGTGTCGTACCACCTGTTCGCTCACATGGGTGCCTACAACCAGCTCACCCCCGACAATCTCTGTGCATCATCCATGTACAACCGCCGTCAGGCTGATGTGGTCGACTGGTACGAGACCATGATGCCCTATTCCATCATGAAGATATCCTATCCTTCGGGCACACAGTCAGGCCGTTACATCAATCGCCGAGGCGTACAGGCACGTGCCGACAGCCGGGGTGTATTCGTGCGCGGGGCACGCATCCTCCCACCGAGTGAAGCCGGTCGCAACCAGACCGCCCTCAACGGTGTATATCACTACATCGACGACATCATCGCTTACGACCGTCAAACCCAAGAAGTCACATTCAACGAACGCATGCGTATCGATGCCACCACCTTATCGCCCGACTTCATGAACAGCGGCGCACGCGGACATTACGTCAACGGAAATGGAGGCGCCAACAACGGTGAGTATGCCACCCACGTTACTAGCGCCGACCCCGAAACCAATCCTAACATATGTCTCGCCTTCAAACCTGGGACCGTCCGAAACTTCAAATACAATTCACTCACACATGTACATGTACGAAACCGTCACCTCAACTACGGTCTATATCAAGGCGACGAAGTAACCATTCAGGGCATGTTCGACTTCACGTTCAAGTTGCCGCCCGTTCCCGAAGGTGAATACGAGTTTCGCACCAACACCTGCCTCAACTTCGCCTCGCGTGGCATCATTCAAGTCTATTTCGACGGACATCCCTGCGGACTCCCTATGGACATGCGAAAGAACGGCAGCGATTCGAGCATCGGATGGAGATCGGATGCCGAACTGGGCAGCGAGGAAGCAATCCTCGCCTACGACCATGCACTGCGAAACCGCAATCTGATGAAAGGGCCTTCATCATTCGGGTGGCCACCGGGTGCCGACGGGTCGGGACAGATGCAAACATTTCGTGATGCTCCACTTCCATATATGCGTCGCATCTGGACACGATTCCACAGCGACGGACACACTGAGCATTATGTGCGCATTCAGCAGAAACTCGAAACTACGGGACACTCTGGCGAATTCACATTCGACTACATCGAACTCTGTCCCCGCAGCGTTTACAATAACGAATACTATCCAGAAGACAAGTTCTGAGACTTTAGACCTTAGAATTTTGCGACAAAGAACAAAAATACATTGATAAATGAACAAAAAACCTTGCATCGTTTATGCGTAATAGTAGTAACTTTGCAACCGTAAATCAGACTTTAGACATTAGAATTTATAAAATACAAAGATGAAAATGAGAAGACGTACATTTACAATGACAATGATGCTCTTCATAGCATTATGTATCACGGCAGCCGGACGACGCACGACATTCACGGTTGATGTCAACCGCCCGTTTGATGCCCCAGCTACACATTTCGCCGTCAACACAAAGATGTTGGCAGCTGCTTATGGTTTGGCTGACTCAAAAGCTATCGACAGCAAGATGATGGCGGGAATCCTGATGCTTGTGGCCACCTACAATACCAGTAGCGGCAAAGAAGGATTCTATTCACAACGAACTATCGAAAGCGGATTCGGACATTGGTTTGCCGCTTCGGGGATGGCAACGAGCAAGACCGACAAACGTGCTATACGGGTGGAATATTCCGAAGGGATATTCCTCATCTCGCACAACACCGCTGCTAATGTCAGCGAAGGCGACCGTTTCACGGTCAAGGAGTCGTTTATCTGCACTGAACAGACCGACACCCTCACCTACGTATTTAATATTACGGTGGGAGGAACCGACAAGACAGTTAGCAGTAATGAGGGAAAAGTGGCTTTCGGACGGCCCGACTATACAGGCAGTTGGATTGTAACCCCGCAAGTCAAAGAGAATCAGCAGACGTGGAAGAACAGGAATTACATCCAAGTGACTGCAGGAAACGATGTCACCCTTTCAGCCACCCCCGGCGCTCAGGTTGGTACAGCACACTATTCATGGCTTAATAGCAAGGGAAAGACCATCCGTAGCTACAAGACCTTTCCTGAGTTTACACTCTCCAACCTTACACCTGACGACGGAGGTATGTACACACTGAAAATACGCTTCGCACACACCGACGGTAGCGTTGAAGTGAAAGAATACCATTACTTTGTAGATGTGCAGGCAAATCAGGGTGAGCCGTATGACTGGACTCAACATACTGCAACATTTAGTTACGACTTCCGTGATGAATACCCCCAGTTGGAAGAGCCTCAGAAGGTACATCAGTTCTTCAAACGTACCGCCAACGGAAAGACAGCACCCGCCAACCAATATGTAGGCAAATGGTGGAGCGCTTTTTGGGGCGATGACCTCAATCCTGAAGTAGGTACAGACTCCGCAACCATCTATGCCGCAGCCAAGCACATGGTCGACTATTTCGATCAGGAGTTCGCATACTTGCGCGACAGAATGGGATGGCCACCCGACCTCAGCGCACGAAGCGGATACAAGTCCATCATCTACATATTCGGCTCTGGACTGACAAACGATAATGCAGCTCCCGACGTGATGGGTGGCTACCAAAGTGCCACTCAGGCCGATGGTGCAACCTGGGCATGCGTATGGTCATCATATTATCCCTTTAGCCGTTTCCGTACCGATAAGGACTTTGGTGACAACCAGTGGCAGATGGACGCACTCGTCCATGAAGGCATCCATGCCACATTGGCCGACATGCCTGGTGTGAAAGGTTCATCATGGTTCCACGAAGCGGGCAACACCTGGGCACAAAGCAAGATGGGACAGCTCAAGGCACAGGACGCAGGCATCACCGTCGAATCCGACGATGCACAAGCCGGATGGCTCGACGGAGGTCCGTTCCTCACACCGTTCATGCCGATTGAGTGCTATTCCGGATGGCTTCAGGACGGCTCGTTTGGAGGCCCACAGGCACAGGGCGTAAACCGTTACAATGAGGAAGGGAAACAGATTTGCACATGGCGCAATATTCTCGGTGGCACTCAGTACGGAAACTCGTTCCCTACCATCCTTTCTGCCTTCTGTGGCATCGGTAGTGTGCCATGGATATGGCGCTATTGCGACTATCGGGTACTTGAAGGTATAGGTGACTATATTGGCGAGGATGCCATGCGTCTGCTCATCCTGCAATACCGTGCTCGTATGGCCATCTACGACTTTGGCTACGGATCGAAATCCTATCGCAACGTAACTTCCAACCAGTTCGGGAACGCAATAGGTCCGGAATACGAACCCTATTGGATTGACTGCGGCAAATGGAGAATGACTCCATACGCCTGTCCCGTACCAAACGATAATAATGGATGGCTCGCACCCGACACGTTGACCAATCCTGGCTGGAGCGGTGCCAATTTCATCCCAATACATGTTGACCCGAAAGCAAGTAAGGCAGTTGTGGAGTTCCGTCCCGAAGACACCCACATGATGGCACAACTCTGTTATCGCACCAAGGATGGCACATCCTATTACAGCCAGCCCGTCTATTGCGGGAAAATGGAGATTGACCTTACCGACCGCCCTGCAAACGAGGTAATCATCTGCGTGGTAGCTAATACTGACTATATCTTCGACGACAAGAACGGGGACGCACAGCGTGCACATCATTGGGATTATCGCATCCGCTTGGGTGACGGAGCATGGGCAGTAGCCGACAACTATCAGAAGTGGTTCTTCCATGAGCGGACCATCACCGACCCTACCTTCGACCCAACGGGAATCAGCCCCCTCTCAATCTCCCCCTCAATGGGGAGAAGATATGATGGGCTTTATAACCTCCAGGGTCAGCGTATCAGTCGTTTGCAGAAAGGACTGAACATTGTAGACGGGAAAAAAATCATGGTGAAGTGAGTGCTATCATCAAATATATATTTACTAACAAACTAAAAATATTTATTATTCTATGAAACAAATCAACCTTTTATGCCTTGTTGCAATTGCTATGCTTTGCACAATCGGCGCGAGAGCACAGTACAAGATTGAAATGGATCAAGTACCTCTTTCAAATTATCGTTCTGTTGCCTACGACTTCAGCCTCACAGAAATCTGTGCAGCCCTGGATGTTGACACGGCAACTTTCGCAAACGATTTCTATGATTTCAATACCTATCCCGACTTGGTTACGCTTGAAACAGATAACCACAGCACGAACTACACACAGGGCGATGGCGGTCGTGGCTATTGGATGACTCCTGACGGCAAGGCTCAGGCGTGGCCTAACTGTACATTCTGTGTGTTGCCTTATCCTGACACGGAAAGTGATTTGTTTACGTTCGCCTTCTGGCAGATGCCCGATGTGGCTGTGGTGGGTGACGTATATCATTGTGTGATTGCTGTGAACTACAACAACAAGCAACTGACATTCGACATCACTGTTAATGTGGTTGAGAAAGAGGCTGTGAACGTAGAGACGGAACTTGCAAAACTGAACATCCTCGGTACCATCGAGACTACGACCACTCAGGAACCTCGAAGCGACTGGACTCCCGACAAGATAACAATGGACATCAGCGAAGCCATTCAGAAACTAGGATTCGACGCGGAGAAACTGAGCAAGGAACTTTCTGACTACATCTACATGGGTTGGGTGAATCAGGACGAGGAAACCAAGGAGGCAAAACTGTCAAATAAGTGGACTGCCAACTCAGGGTTCTGGACAGGTTTGTTCTATGATGACACCGTGGGCGAAGAGACCGGAGAACTCATCAACGGATGGGGGTCTGCCTATTGGAAAGTGTATATTGAAGCTTTCAAATTAGATGCTTCAACAGGTATCTTGACCGCCAACGTAGGACAAAATCCAAATCAGGTGCAGAAAGGTGTTCATTGGTGGATTCCTATGTACCTCATCAATGGAAACAATGCCTATATTCTACGTGTGAACTTCAATTCTACGGAGCCCGACCCAGAAGACGAACCGATTGATTTCGACAAGCAGACGAAGGTGGGTGAGCAGGATATCGTGATTGACGAATGGCCTAACAATAGCTATAAGCCATGGAAGGTTACTTTAGATATTGACTCGATAGCCGAACTGATAGGATCTAAGAAATCGGATATCAATTTGAGGGCAGAAGCGGCCGAAGGTGAGATTTCATTCAATACTACTGCCAACAATGGCGGTTATTGGCTTGATAAGGATGGTTTTGTCTGTGTGTGGGGTAACGGATCTGTATTGTCGGTTGAACCAGCGGATGGGCTTCGCACTCTTAATTGTATGCAGATGCCGGGTGTCGTGAAAGTTGGCGATGTATATACATATCGGTTGTATTTGGTGGGTAAACAAGCTCACTATCAGCTGAATTTTACAATCAATATCGGTGAGCAGCCAAGCTATGATTTCTCTGAATACACATTGGTGGCTGATGAGGTGTATGAGTTCCAGATTGTACCAAGTGATGGCGAGTGGGACAACGAACACATGAAGGAAGGTATTCAACTGGGAGCAGAACATCTGACCGAACTCTTGGGCGATGGAAGCTATACGTTCTTGGGCGAACAGCTGGGTGATAACGAACAGGTGCTGATTTCCGACGAATACACCTGTGACCCACACCCTGCATTCTGGATGACAGGTCAGTATATCCATGCACACAACGGGCAGAATTCGTATGGTATTCTTTACAATGCGTCAGCCGGAAAGTTCACATTCGTGAAGCAGCCTGGCTTCAACCAAGTAGGCGAGAGCTATGTGGGCAATTTCTGGTTGGCAAATCCGTCAACAAAGAAGTATATCCACTATTCTATCTATGTTGAATACGTAGATGAAATCGTAAACTATCAGGTAGTAGGCAACGAGACGATGGCGTTGCCACTCCACTCAGAAGACGGTGATTTTATTGAGACACCTATTGACATGACCGCATGTCTTGCTGCACTCGGATGCGAAATGGAAGAGTTCCTTGAGAACGGCACATGGAAGGTGATGAATGCCAAGGGCAAGTTCACAACCGAAGGCTATGAGGATGAGATGTACGGATTCTGGTTCGACAACGACGGTAATCCGACAAGCGAAGAGAATGCAAAAATCTATTCGGTTGAGTTCCTCGATGCCGAGGCATCTGATTGTGGCCAAAATTGCTTCCGTACAAGTTCGTTCGACAACGAAACACGTACGGTGAAAATCTGTGCTGAGTTTAGCGGAAAGCGTTATGTCTTCAACCTCACACTGTGTGATGACCCATCAGGTATCATAGAATTGGAAAATGAAAGGACTGAAGAATTGAAAAATGGAAGCATTTATGACCTCACGGGAAGAAAAATAGTAAATGGTAAATTGCCGAGGGGTATCTATATTATCAACGGACAAAGGTTTTTGGTTAATTAGTTTATACAGATTTTCGTTGTTTCCTCCCAGCCGACACTCATTCTACAAGGGCTGGGAGGAGTTTTTTCTCTAATGTAAACTATATACTCTAAAATTTTTGTATCTTTGCATGCAAATTAGTTCCTCGATATGAAACAGACCAAACTATTGATGGCTTGCTGTGTGTTCGCATGCACCTTGAGAGTGGCATGGGGGCAGGACCCCGACATGTATGTGTCGGAGTTGAACGGCATGGGAAAACTACCCGTGAACGAAGTAACCGCTATAGCCCAGGACTACGACGGATATATGTGGTATGGAACCAGCGACGGACTGTGTCGCGACGACGGGTACGACATCAAGGTAGTACGCTCGGACTTTCACACTCCCGATGTGCTGGAACGCAACAGGATTAACAACATTGCGGTTGATAGGAAGGGACATGTGTGGCTGAGCACCCGTAAGGGGGTGTATATCCTCGACAAGGAAACGTTCAAGACCCGAAGGATTGAAAACCCGGACTTGGCCGAGAGCGCATACGTACTCCTTATCCATACTCAGGATGACCGCGTATGGATTGGCGGGTCGAGCTGTGCTTACGAGTTCGGCAGCGACGGCAGTCTGATTAAGAAATGGCCGCTGAATGCTGGTGTAGCCATGTTTTACGAGGATAGCAAGGGCAGGTTGTTCATATCGGTGTATGGCGATGGTCTCTATTGCAAAAGTGCAAAGGGTAAGGAGCTGGTGAAGATTGCTGACGGACGGGTGCCTTCGTGCATGACCGAGGACGCAACTCGCGAAGGGTCGTATTTCGTCTGTCAGGACGGTGTGACAAAAATGACGCTCAACGGTGAGAAGGCCGACTTCACGCCACTGCCTATGCCCAAGGACGAGGCAGGGCATGATGTGCCGTTCATCATACGCATTGTACAGGACGACCATAGCCACAACGTGTGGCTCATGTCGTACTACCGGGGAATCATGGTGCTCGACCCGTCGGGTAGGCAGTTGGAGCTGAACGAGCAGTTAAAACGCTACAACACTCCGACCATGAACTGCCTCTACAAGGATTTGGCAGGACGGCTGTGGATATCGGGATTCAACAGCGGATGCCAAAACATTTGCTGGTCGGAGAAAGGCATACGCAACATCGACATGACTTCACTCATCCGTCAGACATCGATGGTGCCTACCATTATGCAACTCACAAAGGATGATGGTGACGTGATGTGGATGCATCAAGACCGTAAGGGGCTTTATCTCTACGACGCTACAAGGAAAACCTTCTCGTACTATTACGAATTCCCGGAACTCAGGAATCTGGAACTCTACCAAATCAAGTGTATCACACCTGCCGAAGAACTCAACACCATGTGGATTGCATACTATGGCAACCGCATTGTCAGGCTAACGCGGCATGCGATGGAGCTAACACTCCAGGAAACGATTGACCTGAGTGACTATACACACACGTCGGGCGAGATAGAATGCATGCTCGACGACCGAAACGGACACCTGTGGATAGGCACACAAAATGGACTGTACCGCTATGACCGTAATGATGGAAAGATGACCTTAATTCCAGCTACTGAAAACGAGATTGCCGCCATCATCCCTGCAAACGGACAGGGTATCTGGTTCGCCACGAAGGATGGAGGATTGATGCGCCTCAGGGAATCAGATGCAGAAGAGGTCACAACCGTATCGGGCATCAACTCGATTGCCGAGGACGGACAAGGACACCTGTGGATTGCTTCAATACACGGAAACGTACTCGAGTATGATACGAACCGCCGAACCATGACTGACCACACATCGACCTGTGGACTGGAAGGAAACTCCATCAACGATATTTTCGTCGACCGACAGCAGCAGGTGTGGATGGTGTCAAACCAGCAAATCAATATATATAACAAGGAGACAGGTGCACAACGGCTCATATCGACTGCCGACGAACAGATCATTCTCAACAGACTCCTGCCACATGCTTGTTTCTACGACCGCAAGACCAATTCATTTTGTTTCGGAGGAATCCCCGGAGTGATGACCGTTTCCGCTCAGATGCCTTTGGACCCTTCACGACAGAATGTCTACATCACCGACATCCATTCAGATAATAACAGCATCTGGTTTGACTCACTACGTAGAGGCGACGAGTTTCTGATTAATCCCGACGACCAGAATATTGAAATCAGCTTCTCCACCCTAAACATCCTGCATACTGCAACGACTCGTTATGCTTACAGGATGGTGGGACTGAGCGATAAATGGATTGAATTGAAGGCAGGAAAGAACGAGGCAATCTATAATAACCTGCCGAAAGGCCATTATGTGTTTGAGGTGAGAGCGATGAACGAGAACGGTATGTGGGACGAACATGCCACACAACTGAAAATATACAGGAAACCGGCATGGTACGAAACGAACTGGGCATACTTCGCCTATCTGTTAATGGCTGTTATGGCCATCCTGAGCCTCGCACGGCTATATCAGTTGAGAATGAAAAAACGTAATGCCCAACAGCTGCAGGAACAGATCGTGCAGACAAAAATCGGGTACTTTACCAACATATCACACGAACTGCTGACACCTTTGGCAGTCATATCTAGTATCAATGAGTCCTACAGCCCGACCGACGAGTCGGAACAGCAGAAGAAACAACTCATTCAGTCGAACATCACACGACTGAAACTCCTACTGCAACAGATACTTGATTTCAGGAAAATCGAGACAGGAAACATAAAACTATATGTCGAGAACGGGAACCTCAGCCAGTTGGTGGAATCCAGATGCCGCGAGAGTTTCACACCGCTCGCACAAAGCAAGAACATACAAATCAGCATCGAAAAACCTTTGGAAGATATCAACGGGTATTTCGACATCGATAAAATCGATAAGATTCTGTTCAACCTCGTGTCGAATGCCATCAAATACTCACCCGAAGGGAAAAACGTCACCATCCGACTTGCAAAAATACTTCAGGCTGCAAATAAACACGAAATGGCAACGATTGCGGTTGCAGATCAGGGAATCGGAATCGCGGCAAGCGAAACAGGGAAAGTGTTCAAACGGTTCTATACCCATAAGGGAACGAGTGGAGTGGAATCGAACGGAATCGGACTGTCACTTTCAAAAGATCTTATTGAAATCCATCACGGCACCATCGCATTGCAAAGCCAATACGGACACGGAGCAACCTTCACCATCACCTTCCCAATCGATCGTGCGGCATATACACCAAACGAAATCAAAGACAGAAAACAGGATGAGCAGATAGGACTCTTGCAACAGGAAATCAGCCAGATGCATATCAAGCAGCACCCTGCAACCGACCTCTCGCTCATCGTCGTGGAAGACAACATCGACATGCTCACCGCGTTAGAGGCTCTGCTCTCCAAGCAATACTATACCTATACGGCAACAAACGGTTACGAAGCACTCGAACTGCTCAAACAACACCCCGAAGTACAGTTCATCGTGTCCGACATCAGTATGCCCGACATGGACGGACTCACACTTTGCCAACGTATCAAGGGCGACATCAACACCAGCCATATCATTGTAGTGATGCTCACAGCGATGGTTTCGAGCGAGAAGCAGATTGCTTCGTATGACGCAGGTGCGGATGCGTATCTTGCGAAGCCTTTTGAATCGAAGGTGTTGAATGCCATGTTGACCAATCTGTGGAACCAACGCCTAGCACGCCAGAAGGCATTCCGCAGCAATCCCGACTCTATGTCGACAAACGAACTTGAAGTGACAGATATTGACCGTGAGTTTATCGACAAGCTCATTCTGATTGTTCAGCAAAATATCAGCAGTCCTTTGCTTGATGTGGAATTTCTGGCTTCCCAACTATGTATGTCGCGTTCGACTTTGTCTCGTAAACTGAGAGCCGTGACAGGCGACACCCCTTTGGAGTTTATAAAGACGGTTAAGCTGAAGCATGCGTACGTGCTGTTGAAGCGTCGCAGGATGTCGGTGATTGAAGTGGTCGAAGCCATTGGCTATAATGACCGTCAGACATTCACCCGCTCGTTTAAGGAGATGTTTGGTGTGTTACCAAGGGAGGTATGAAATCCTCTTACTTCATCAATATCTTCTTACCGTTGATGATACTGATGTGAGTTGAGTATGGCGATGCGACGTGTTGTCCTGTGAGGGCATAGACGGTTAGTGGGGACGTATTGTCAAACGTGACGGTATTCAAGGCACTGGGTGGGGTATTGAATTCGAAATGGTAGCCGTGAAGGTGCTCTTCGGGGAAGATGGATGCACACAGCCGGTACAGCTGTGGATCGTAGTCACGTAGCTGGTCGCGTGTTGTCAGTTTGAATGTGCTGCCATTGCTGCGTGGAACAACCATCCTGCAGGTGTTGAACCATGCTTGAGTGCCTTCTGCAAAGTATTCCTCGCTATTGTTCATGGAATATGTACCGCGCCATAATCCTTTGGTCTTGGCGTTGTTATAGGCAGTTAAAAGGCTGTCGCGGAAGGCTGTGCTGATGCGCCGCATGGCAAAATCAATATTATGGGCAAATTCATGCACCATGATGCTTTCATCCCAGTAGCGTTCCTGAAAATTCGGTATCTTGACAAGATTCTCTTCGCCTATCGACATAACAGGCAGCTGGAGCGTCGCTCCGTAACCGCGTCCACGCTGATCCCAGTCGGTGTCGGGCCACCACACTTTCATCATCTTACATTCGGGCAGGTCGGTAATGTTTTCCTTATAACCCACCACACCGATACGGAAGTGACAACGTATCATCTCCTCGCGTGCTTCGGGAATGCGGCTGAGCATGTGATTGGCGATGAATCGTGCCTGAAGCAAAGCGGTGTCGGACACGGCTGCAGAGGAGAGGACAGGCAGTCCGTTGGCACTTACATACTTCTGGTACCAAGAATCAAGCGGCGACTCTTTTCCTGCCAGCCATTGAGTGAGAGTAGGTGGAGGAGTCGTCACTTGTGTTTGTGAGTGCATGAAGCAAGTAACGCAGACGAACATGATAAGTAGGAATACAAGTCGTTTCATATTTGTGGGGAGTTGATTCCGATTGCAAATCTAAGCATTTATTTTCATTCCGCAATGAAAAGTTATTAAAAGTTTTCAACAAGTTTTCAACACCCCCAACGCAAGGCATTATAAAAGGGGAGGCAACAATGTGCTTCCCCTTGTTTGCTCTCAAAGCCCCGTTTTTCAACTTACTAAAGTACTTACATTTTATAATTTTTCATTTTTTACATTTTACTAAGGGGGCATAAAAAATGGGACCCTGAGATTTGCTCTTAAAGTACCTGAAAATTGTTGTAAGATGAAAAGACATCTATTTTATTTCAGCAGATTATAAACATCGCCTGTCACAGGCTCAAGCCATTCATTGCTGGCTCCTTCCTGCACATCCTTATGATATGTCAGATGCTGCATCCATGAGTCTTTGGCGGCTCCGTGCCAGTGCTTCACCTCGGCAGGAATGGCAATAACGGTTCCGGGAGTCATCTCGACGGCTTCCTTGCCCCATTCCTGATACCAGCCACGACCAGAGACGCAGATAAGCACCTGCACAGCCTTGTGGTGGATGTGCCAGTTGTTACGACAACCAGGCTCGAAGGTGACGTTGTGTACACCGCCACCCACATCGGACAGATAACTATTGCCGATGAAGTATTGGGCATAGGCGGTGTTGGGTTCGCCTTTAGGCCATTTGCTTCGCAGGGTATAGCCCTCTTTATCTAACCAAGCACAAAGTTCATCGACCAGTTCCTGACTATTACCCATGTTTACGGCTCCCCGTTTGTGGGCAGCCAACTGTGGAGTAACCCCTTCGAGACCACTCAATGCAGCTACCGTCACTATCTCGCGGTCAGCATGCGAGAACTGATCGCCAGCGAAGATGTCGCCAAAGAGGTGAGACTTTAGATAGTAGTCGTCCTGCGGGCAGAAGTCATAGTCGAAAGCACGGCCAGAAAGCTGTGTCTGGTTCTTTTTGCCCAGTTCGTAAGCCGCCTTTGCATCATCCCACTCAGCAGGGCGCGTCCAAGGCTTGCCCTCCTGCCAAGATGGCTGTTTGTTTTCCAACATCTTGTTCAATACCCCCAATGCATTCAGCGAGCGTGGGAAACCTGTGTAGGCATAGAGTTGCGAGAACGCCTCCTTCAGTTCGTTGATGGTCACACCGTTGTCGAGTGCCATCTTCACGGCAGGCTCCAACCGCTCCAAATCACCTTGTGCCATCAGGCAGGCACATGCTGCCAATCCTTTCTGACGCTCCGTCAGCGTCTGACTGTTTACTGTCATCGTAGTTAACACAGCTATTATAATGACGATTCGTCTCATGTTACAGACT
>JAGAAL010000048.1 GCA_017615245.1 Bacteroidaceae bacterium | reverse complement strand
GTGAGAGGTTAGTGATTAGAGGTAAGAGGTTAGAGGTAAGTGGTAAGAATATAAGACTATTGAAAAGTAAACGATACATATTGTTGACATTATGCCTGTTGAGTTATGTCCTACGCGTCAGCTCACAGGTCAACGTGTCATTTGTCGAGAACATCCGCACAATTCAGGCGCAGGTAAACGGCAAATGGGGCGAACCGCCTGTGATGCTATTGGGAAGCGGGCAGTATATTGACATCTCGTTTGATGACCTGCAACGCAACTACGTGCGCTACACCTATCGCATCACACATTGTAACGCCAGCTGGGAGTCGTCGGGATTGTATGAAGGCGATTACATGACAGGCATCAACGGCAGTACGGTGATTGAGAGCTACGAGCCATCAATAAACACTGAGATGCTGTACAACCACTATCAGTTCCGTTTGCCAAATGCTACCCATCGACTGCTCTTAAGCGGCAACTATCAGGTGGATATCTTTGACGAGGACGATGATGAAAACCCCGTAGCTACCGTATGTTTCAGTCTGTTGGAACCTAAAGTTGGCATCGATATCAAAGTGAGTGCCAATACAGATATCGACTCCTACCAGAATCATCAGCAGGTGGACCTTAACATCAACTACCAGACTCTGACGACCTCGAATCCAGAGAGCGAACTGATACCTGTAGTGATGCAGAATCGAAGATGGGACAACCGAGTGATGAACCTGAAACCCTCATACTTGCGACCCAATCAGTTGGTCTACACTCACAACCGTAGCCTGATATTTGCAGCAGGAAACGAATACCGACGATTTGAAATCCTAAGCCCATACGTGCCTACGATGCGTGTGGACAAGATGAAGTACGAAGACCCCTATTATCATGCCTATATCCTCGAAGACCTGCCTGTGAAGAACTACAAGTACGACCAGGATCAGAACGGGCGGTTTCTCATCCGTAACGGCGACAACAGCGAAAACGATACTCAGAGCGATTACTTCATCACCCATTTCGTACTGAAAGCTCCACAGTTGGCAGATGGCGACCTCTACCTCTTCGGTGACCTCACCGACAACATGATGTGGGACGATACCCGTATGGAGTACAATCTGATAGAACATCAGTACGAAATCTCGATTCCGCTGAAACAAGGATCGTACAACTATCAGTATCTGTTTGTTCGCACAGGTGAAGCGGTAGGACAGACAGGCCCCACCGAAGGTGATTTCCATCAGACGGAGAACGAATACTGCGTGTATGTGTATCATCGTCCGTTCGGAGGTCGCTACGACAAACTGGTGGGATTTAAGAGCATGAACTATAAGGAATGAGCCATACATACATGAAACGACTATACATCATTGCCAGCCTGCTAACCCTAACCATCGTGTTAAACGCACAAACGATGAGAAGCCGGCTGACTTACTATTTAGACAACTACACCCGCAACGAGCAGAAATTGATGCGCAGTACACTCGACAGTCTGATTGTCGACACAACACGCAGGGAAATCCGCGTTTATGCTAACGGAGGTTTCAAAGAGCAGTATTTCACCGATGAGGTCGTAGAGTGTATCTATGATAGCATACGGTCGTTCGTGCCCGACTCACTTGCTCACCTCTCTGTCACCGTATTCACCGACCGACAGCCCATTCAGCAACTCATACCTAATACCATTCGAAAAGGGCCGAAAGACGAGGGACGTATGTGGCAGAACACCTATCACGGACAGCCGTGGGTGAAAAACGCCAGTTCGCCGCTATCAGCCAGCAAGGGTTTGGAAGGCAATCATATTTCAATCGCCCAGAGTCACGGCACCTATTGGAAACAAGATCAGAAAACGTGGGCCTGGCAACGTCCACACCTGTTCTGTACAACCGAGGACCTGTTCTCGCAGACTTTCGTCCTTCCGTATATCATCCCGATGCTTGAGAATGCAGGTGCTGTGGTCTATTCTCCACGCGACCGCGATTGGCAAAACCATGAAGTGGTGGTCGACAACGATGCGCCCGAAAAACATGGTACCTATCAAGAAGAAGGACGTTGGCACACTTGCGACTCAGCAGGATTTGCACATTTAAAAGAAGCATATTACATGGGCGATCATCCGTTCAGCGACGGAACAGCCCGATATACAGCCACCACACGGTCGAATCATCCTCATGCCGTCATCACCTGGACACCCGATATCCCCGAAGACGGACGTTATGCCGTCTATGTTTCCTACCAGACTATGCCCAACAGCGTAGACGATGCAACTTATACAATCGTACATCGAGGAGTTAGAACCGACTTCAAAGTGAATCAGCAAATGGGTGGAAGCACCTGGGTATATCTTGGCACGTTCGACTTTGCCAAAGGGAAAAGCGAGAACAACTGCGTGCTGCTCAACAACCACAGCGAAAAAGAAGGTGTCATCACAGCTGATGCTATCCGACTCGGAAGCGGAATAGGGAATATCGCTCGTGGTGCAGCCAATAAGGACAACTCGTACGCAGAGTTCTCCACCAGTGGGAAACCACGATGGGCCGAAGCATCACTTTATTATGCTCAGTGGAACGGAATGCCCGACTCGGTGTACAATCACTTCAACAACGATAACGACTACAACAACGATATGTGGGCGAGATGCGAGACGCTCAACACACTCGCAGGAGGGTCACCTTATGTTCCCAACCGTCCAGGGCGTCATGTTCCTTTCGAACTCTCAATCGCTTGCCACACCGATGCAGGATACTCACGTACTGGCGACATCACCGGCACGCTCGCTATCTGCACCGCCCTACCCGACTACTACAACGCACAAACCGATGCTGGCATCAGTCGTCTTGCCAGTTACGACTTGGCGAGCACCATTCAGTACAATCTGACTATTGACATGAAACAATGGAACTGGCGCATCCGACAAGTGTGGAATCGCAACTACTGTGAATCCCGTGAACCCCAAGTACCATCCATCATCCTCGAGATGCTCTCCCATCAGAGTTTCGATGACCTCTGCTTCGGCTACGACCCACACTTTAAGTTCGATTTCTGCCGCTCAGTATATAAGTCGATTGTCAAATATATTGCCACGATGCATCAACGCAGTTATGTCATCCAGCCCTTACCCGTCCACAACTTCGCCATCACACTCAACGATCAGGATAAATGGGCGAATCTGACATGGGAACCCACACCCGACCCACTCGAACCGACAGCCGCCCCGACGAAATATATTGTCTATACGCGCATCGATGATGGCGATTTCGACAACGGAACAGTCGTGAACGGCACATCCTATCTAGCACCATTAGAAAAAGACAAACTCTATTCGTTCCGTATCGCAGCAATGAACGATGGAGGTATCAGTTTCCCATCCGAAGTACTCTCAGCATACGCAGCCCCCAAAAACACAGGAACTATCCTGCTGGTCAATGCGTTCACACGACTCGAAGGACCAGCTAAGGTCTCAGATGACATGAATCAAGGATTCGACCTCGATGCCGACCCAGGTGTGCCATATGGTAAATTTGCAGGATTCTGCGGACGGCAGATTACGTTCGACAAGACCAATATGGGTTCTGAACTCCCTACGGGAACAGGCTATAGCGGTACTGAACTTGAAGGAACCGTCATGATGGGTAACACTTTCGATTATGTAGCGTTACACGGACGAGGCATCGCACAGCTCCGCAACCATTCGTTCTGCAGCTGTAGCGAGGAAGCGTTTCGTTCCAACGTGATCGTACCACACGAATATACCATGATTGATGTCATCTATGGCGTGCAGAAAGAGTTCAATGCCGAGACCCTCCAGCTCTTGAAACGCTACACCGAACAAGGAGGACGTCTGCTCGTCAGCGGAGCCAACCTCAATGCTTCAAGTTCCAAGAACTTCAATTCTTCAAACTTTCAGACTTTTAATTCATCCGTCGTTACTGATAAGGAAATAATAGGAGTAAACGGCAGCAATCTCGATTTCACCATCTATCGTGAGATGAACCCCTACAGCTATGCCGTGCCAAAGTTGACCTCAATATCACCTCTCCCCCAATCGGGGGTGTCGGAGGGAACCAGTTTCGCCATGCTCCAATACAGCAACTACATGCCAGCAGCAGTAGCCTACGACGGAACAGACTATAAATCCGTCGTTGTTGGATTCCCCATCGAGAGCATTCGCGAAGCCGATTCACGCAATGCACTGATGCGCGCCATTACAAACTTTTTATGCAAGTAGATAGTCAGAGATATGAGCAGTTTCTGCCGACAACGAAGAAGGAGGTGGAAGGGCGAGGATGGGATGAACTGGATGTCATCCTGTTCTCGGGTGATGCCTATGTGGATCACCCTTCATTCGCAGCTGCTGTGATTGGTAGGGTTATCGAGGGTGAGGGGATGCGGATTGCCATCGTTCCTCAACCTGACTGGCACGGCGACTATCGCGACTTCACGAAATTGGGGCGACCACGCCTGTTCTTTGCCATCTCGCCCGGATGTATGGACTCGATGGTGAACAAATATACTGCTGCCAAACGTCTGCGCTCGGAGGATGCATACAGTCCTGACGGGCGACACGACAAGCGACCGGAATACCCTACGATTGTCTATACCCAGATACTGAAGCAGCTGTATCCCGATACACCTGTAGTGATTGGCGGCATCGAGGCTTCTTTGCGCCGCCTCACCCACTACGACTACTGGCAGGACCGACTGCGCAAATCCATCCTAGTGGACAGCGGAGCCGACTTGCTCATCTACGGAATGGGCGAACGGCCCATCCAGAGCCTCCTTCGCTTGCTAAATGATGAGTTGCTATCAAAGGGGATGGACAATATCGACTGTCAGTTATTCCGCAATCTCATGTTGCGACACCCACAACCGCAAACGGTGATGCTGATGCAGAAGGGTGAAGTGAAGATAACCAACAAGGACATCGTGCTCCATAGCCATGAGGAGTGTCTGCACGACAAGCGCTGTCAGGCAGAGAACTTCCGGCACATCGAGGAGCAGTCGAACATGATTCATGCCCAGCGGTTGCTGCAGGAAGTGGAAGGGCAGTATGTCGTAGTGACACCGCCCTACCCTCCTATGACAACAGAGGAGATTGATGCCTCATTCGACCTACCCTACACACGTCTGCCTCACCCCAAGTACCGTGGCAAACGCATTCCTGCCTACGACATGATTAAATTCTCCGTCAATATGCATCGCGGCTGTTTCGGCGGCTGTGCTTTCTGCACCATCTCCGCCCATCAGGGGAAGTTCATCGCCAGCCGTAGCAAGGAGAGCATCTTGCGTGAGGTGCAGCAAATCATCGCAATGCCTGACTTCAAGGGATACATCAGCGACCTGGGCGGACCAAGTGCCAACATGTACGGTATGCACGGCAAGAACCTCAGCGTGTGCCAGCAATGTAAAAAACCGTCGTGTATCCACCCGAAGGTATGCAAAAACCTCAATACCGACCACAGCGCCCTGCTCGACATCTATCATGCTGTTGATGCGATGAAGGGAGTGAAGAAGAGCTTTATCGGTAGTGGTGTGCGCTACGACCTCATCCTGCACGACACTGGTGATATAAATATAAATAAGGTGAACCGCCGCTATGCACGCGAGCTGATTGAGCACCACGTGAGCGGCCGACTGAAGGTAGCCCCAGAACACACAAGCGATGCGGTACTGCGACTGATGCGCAAACCCTCGTTCCAATTGTTCTACGACTTCAAGGCGCTGTTCGACAAGGTGAACCGCGAAGCGCACCTCAACCAGCAGCTCATCCCCTACTTCATCAGCAGTCACCCAGGGTGTACGAACAAGGATATGGCACAACTGGCAGAACTGACACGCAAAATGGGTTACAAGCTCGAACAGGTGCAGGACTTTACGCCGACACCGATGACCGTAAGTACGGAGACGTGGTACACGGGATTCCATCCTTACACGCTCGAACCGGTCTACTCGGCGAAGACGCCACAGCAGAAGAAGGAGCAGAACCAGTATTTCTTCTGGTATAAGAAGTAGCCCCCCTCCAACTCCCCCGAAGGGGGAAGGAATATGAACATCATCAATAACCAATAACAATATGAACATCTTTAAACGCTACACAGTAAACGCTAAACTTTTGGTTTTAGCCTTTTTATCTCTCCCCCTCGGGGGAGTCGGAGAGGGGCTTGCTCAGACAAAGTCTACACTCCGCATTGATGCCACTAAAACGCATCAACACATTACTGGCTTCGGCGGATTTGTCTGCTCGCCACAGTTTACTTACAACCACATGTCGGAATCGGAAATCAAGAAGATGTGGGGAAAGTCGAGTACCGTCGGCTGCAACATCATGCGCCTATACATTCCTATCGGCAAGAACGCCTGGGGACAGTCGCTCAATACCGCCAAACTGGCGAAGCAGATGGGTTTGATTGTCTTCGCCTCGCCTTGGGGACAACCCGCCGAGTGGAAGACCAACAATTCGAGCAACGCCAAGACTGACGACGGCAAGGAAGGACGGCTAAAGCGCGAGAACTGGGCCGACTATGCAAAATACCTTGATGACTATGTGAAGTATCTGCGACAGAATGGCGTAGAACTCGATGCCATCTCCATCCAGAACGAACCCGACTGGGCTGCCAGCTATGCCGGCTGTCTGTGGTCAACCAGCGAAATGGCGGAATTTGTCAAGACCTACGGCCGCACCATCAGCTGTAAGATTATGGCCCCTGAGAGCATAGGATGCAGCGATTCGTATGTCAATGCGCTCAATGCAAGCGGTGTCATCGACGGTTTCGACATCTATGGTGGACACCAATATGGTGGCATCGGGTCGGCATACAAAAACCTCGCCAAGAAAGGCAAGGAGATATGGATGACCGAATACCTCATCAACTGGAACGAGATAGAGAACAACGAACGCAACTTCGACTTCACAAAGGATTTCTTCAATTTCTATCGAGCCATCAACACCTGCATGCTCGGCGACTTCAACGCATGGATTCACTATGCCGCCAAGCGTTACTATGCCATGATGGGCGATGGTCAGCGTGGGGCAGGTAGCAGCGGCACCATCACCAAGCGCGGCTATATCATGGCCCACTTCGCGAAGTTCGTCACAGGCATGACACGCATCGAAGGCACCTTCACTGATGGCGGTATGGAGGGAACATACTACCAGTCAGCTTCGGGCGACACCATCGTAGCAGTCCTTGCGAACAATTCCGATGAGACCTACACGCTGACGGTCGATCTGCCGTTCTATACCGAGGAAGGCAAGCAGTACACCACTACGCAGACAAAGAATTTCACACTCACCAACATCAAGCCCGATGTTGAGACCTGTCGTCCAGTAGCCACGGTAGCAGCACAAAGTGTCGTCACGTTGCTCTTCACACGGAGCCGCGAACGCATGGCATCGAACATGAAGGGTACGACAAAGCGTTTCGACCGTATTGACGACATGACACCATCACGCAACACGTTCGGTACGAACTACAAGCTAAGCGGTAAGTCAAAGACCTTCGACCACGAAAACCCGCTCATCTCTACACGCACCAACATCGCGCTGGGCTATCTGGAACTCGACAATCGCTACTCAAAACTTGTGTTCAACATCAAGAAAGTGACCTCGGCTGCTAACTATACGTCATCGCAAACCACACTGGTATATGTCAACCGTGAAGGGAAACTGGCGAAGCACGACTACGGAGAAATCAACCTCGGAGCACGCGAGAACTTCAGCATCGTGTTCGACATCTCGCCACGTACACTTCCCGACGGATGTATCGGCGTCGTCTCGCTCACTAACAACAACTACAACTCCAAGCTGACCATCAACTTCGGAGATGTTTACTTCGCGAATGAAGGGCAGTATTCTGCAACCCTCAGCGGAGCTTACGTAGCCGACGACAGTTATTTGCTCGACTATACCACCGATCCCTCATGCACCAGCATCGACCTCACGTCAGTAACCGAGATACCAGCTGAACTGCCGTGGCTCACAGGCACGAACAAAGTGGTATATGTGTCCGATGATTACGCAGGCAGCAACCCAAACATCATCAAAAACGGCATCTGCAACCAGCTCGAGCTGAGTACGACAGGCGGTGACTTCCGTCCATTATCGGCATTCACAGCCAACGAGGCGACACTCACCATCGAAGGCGATGGAATATGGATCTTCGTCAGTCCGTTCTCTGCACAAATACCCGCAGGATATATTGCATTCGTCATCAATGACGACCTCTCGACAACCCAAATGCGGTCCATTCCAGCCAACAAGCCAATATTGCTCTTCGAAAATGTGATACCCGAAGCTCCAACCCGTTCAGAGTTTTCTGAACCTATGACCATACATGGTGGCGGAGAAGTTGCTCCTGAGAAATGTCCTTCAACAACTAAGATACAGTATTCTTACACCGATACACCTGTCTATCCTGGTGATTATGTGTTTGATAACGAACAGTTTGGATTCGTCCGGGTAACCGAAGCTACCACCCTGCCTCCGTTCAGCATCTATGCACAGTTCGACTCCACCGACGACTTCATTCCTCTGAAGAGAGAAGACACAGCCATAAAAGAGGTAAGAAGTGAGAGGTTAGAGGTGAGAAGTAATGTCTTTGACCTCAGCGGAAAACATATCACTCCCCATAAAGGAGGAGACGGAGGGAGTCTGCCCAATGGAATCAACATCATTGACGGACGGAAAGTATTCGTGAAATAGACCTTGACGTTAACGCTAACGTTAACCTTTGACCTTTGACTTTAGATGCTAGACTTTAGAAACAATTAAACGAAATAACGTATGAAACGAAGAACTATTCTATTTATTGGGCTTTTGCCTTTTGCCTTTTGCCTTTCGCCAATAAAGGCTCAAACGACGTACGACCTGCCGACGAAAGATGCAGGGGCAGGAACCATCGAGGTGTATCTGCCAAAAGCCGACAAGGCAAACGGATGTGCCGTTGTGCTGTGTGCCGGTGGCGGCATGCGTGCACTATCATGGGACAGCGACGTGCGACAGATGGCAGCGTTCCTCAACGAGCGAGGCATTGCAGCCATTGGGCTGAAGTATCACCTCTACACACAAACGGCTCGTCCACAGGGCGGTATGCAGATGGCTCCGATGGTGGATGTCACGAAGTTTGAGCAGTTCCCACAGGCAGATGCTAACCCGATGCACTACCCTGCCGGCGACAGCATCATCCAACTGGCAGCCGATGACGGCAAGGCAGCCATACGGTTCGTACGCCAGCATGCCAAGGAATGGAATCTCGACGAGCATAAGATCGGCTTCCTCGGCTTCTCGGCAGGAGGCGGCGTAGCCATCGGAGCTACCATCACAGCCACAGATCCTGTGGAGCGTCCCGACTTCCTCTGCACGTGCTACGGTCCTTCACTCATGAAGGTGACCGTTCCACAGCAGGCTCCTCCACTCCTCATCATGACACGTGCCGAACATCCCAACGTAGCCGCAGGTCTGTTGGCCCTGTTCCTCGAATGGAAGAAGGCAGGAGCCAATGCCGAAATGCACATGTATGGTGACGGACGAGGTCCCTACTCTCTGATGCCCGACACAGGCAATACCACCACGGAGGCATGGAGCCAGCAACTGATGCAATGGCTACGCGCCAAAGGGTTTGCGAAATAACGGCCCGTATAGTAGAGATAACACACATAGAGTAAAAGTCGGTTACGACCGAACGCTCACGCATATAAGGACGGACGCTCGCAGATGTAAGGGCGCCCGCCCTTATTTATAGGTTCGACCGCCCGAACCTGAAACAACCCTATATCTCCCCCTGTTACACCCTATCTCTTTCCCTATTATACCCTATACTTGTACCTGTTACCCCTCATACAGATTCGACAGGCTCACCACAAGTCTTGTACCTGTTCCCTCGTACACATCGAACAACAAGAGAACATATCCTCCCCCTTAAGGGGGCTGCTAAGCAATAACCGATAACCATTAAATTTGCACCATTCTACACCTAATTATAATAATAAAGGGGGAAAGAACGAACATTTTTAGACTATTTTGCACTTTTTGGTACTTTTTTATCTGCTAATTCCGAGAAAAAGCGTATCTTTGGAGCCGAAAACCTACAGCTTATGGAAGTAAGATATGACATCTACCTGCTACGATTCGTGTTCGATTTGAAGCACGTAGACATTGACTATATCGTCAGCCTTACGGGTGACAGCTATCAATTTGCCAATAAATAAATCAATCAATAAAACAATACAACATGATGGAAACTTATACCAAAAACAAAACAAAGTTCATGCGGACAGCCATACTGCTGCTCGTATGTGTGTTCACCTCCGCTATAGCGTGGGCAGAAACGTATGGAGACTGGGAATACGTAGTGAGTGGTAATAATGCCACGATAACGAAATACAATGGCAGGACAAATACAACAACTATTAATATTCCCAATAAGGTCGGTAATGGAAGTAATCAAAAGACCGTAACGGCCATCAATGACGATGTCTTTTCTGGAAGAACCCGCGTTAGGACTATTAATATCCAAGCCACCAACTTGAATACCATCGGCAACGATGTCTTCTCTGGTTGCACCAGTTTGAGATCAATCACCATCCCTGCTAGCGTGACAAGCATCGGCAATAATGTCTTCTCTGGTTGCACCAGTTTGAGTTCAATCACCTTCGCAAATGGCACGCAGTTGATGACCATCGGCGACAATGCCTTCTCTGGTTGCACCAAGTTGAGTTCAGTCACCATCCCTACCAATGTGACAAGCATCGGCGACTATGCCTTCGATGGCTGCACCAGCCTGACATCAATTACCATCCCTAGGTACGTGACAAGTATCGGCAGCAATCCCTTCTCTGGTTGCACCAAGTTGACAACGATTTCGGTTAATACCAACAATTCATCTTTCAAGGCCGTGGATAACGTGCTGATGAACAAAGCTGGCACTCAACTCATAGCCTATCCCGCAGGCAAAACAGGAACCTCCTATACCGTCCCCACCAGCGTGACGACCATCGGCAACAAAGCCTTCGATAGCTGCTCCAAGTTGACATCAATCATCATCCCCGCCAACGTGACGGCTATCGGCAGCAATGCCTTCTCTGGTTGCACAAACCTTAAGAGCATCTATATGCTTTCCGACCAGCCGGATCTTAGTTATGCCGGAATACCAGCAGGATGCACAGTTTACATTTACGGTACTGGCAACAATTATGCTAATCAAATACATATTGGCAAAGTTACCACCGGCACAAACGTTACAGCTACCGTTAGCAGTACTCCCACTGGCATCAGTTCTCCTGTTATAACATACAACAACACAGATTATTACGCCGAAGGTACCACGTTCACCCTCGGCTATAGCGGCACAGGTAGTAACGTGGTCTATACAGCAACGAAAACCAACGGTGGTACCGACGTGACCTCTGACGTCATCAGCAGCACTACACTTACCATGCCTATCTACGATGTAACCGTCAACGCCACGGTTTCCAATCAAATTCCCGTCACCATCACAGCAGGCTCTACCAGCAAAGAGTACAACGGCACACCACTGACGTATGGTAACTTTGAAGTCAATGGGTTACCTGATGGTGATAATCATACCTTCACTGTGACCATGACATCAGAAAGCGAAATCACCAATGTGGGCAGCACATCTAACGTGATAGCCACCGTCGATGGCGTAACTGTCAGCAGCACACAAGCCACACAGGTAGGCAACTACCTAGTCACCATCGAAGCAGGCACGCTGGAGGTGACGCCGAAGGCAATCACGGTCAAGGCTGATGACATGGAGAAGGTATATGATAACAACGCAACGAATCCTGGCAGCTACACCGCGACCGTAACAGGAGCTGAGGCTGGAGACAGCTTCACAGCCTACACGGTCAGCAGAGCTACAGGCGAGACAGTCGGGCCATACACGATTACTCCGGCTCCGAGTGGAACCTATACACCAGTAGAAGGCAAAGAGAACACCTATCTGCAGGGGAACTACGAAGTTAAGTATGTGACCGGCACGTTCACAATCAAGCCGGCAGCGATTACGGTAACGGCGGACAACAACAACAAGGTCTACGATAACGACCCGACGAATCCTGCCAGCTACACCGCGACAGTAACAGGTCTGTCCGAAGGCGAAACCTTCACGGCCTACACGGTCAGCAGAGCTACAGGCGAGGCAGTCGGGCCATACACCATCACTGCGGCTCCGAGTGGAACCTATACAGCAGTAGAAGGCAAAGAGAACACCTATCTGCAGGGGAACTACGAAGTTAAGTATGTGACCGGCACGTTCACAATCACGCCAGCAGCGATCAAGATAACGGCAGACAACAAGACGAAGGTCTATGACAACAACGCGACAACCGATCCTCAGCTGACGGCGACAGTAACAGGCGCTGTGGAAGGCGACGAGATCAACTATACGCTGAGCCGAGCAGCAGGCCAGGCCGTGAACGAGTATGAGATCGCTGTCACCGCGGGCAGCAACCCGAACTACACGGTAACGGTGGAAGGTGCGAAGTTCACAATCACGCCGGCAGCAATCAAGATAACGGCAGACAACAAGACGAAGGTCTATGACAACAACGCGACAACCGATCCTCAGCTGACGGCGACGGTGACGGGCAAACCGGAGAACGGAGTAGCGCTTTCATACAGCCTGAGCCGAGCTGAGGGACAGGATGTTGACGAGTACGACATCACCGTGACCGCAGCTGCGAACTCGAACCCGAACTACACAGTGACGGTGGAGAAGGGTAAGTTCAAAATCAATCCTGCAGCAATCACAATCAAGGCTGATGACAAGACAAAGACCTATGATAACAACGCAACGACCGATCCTCAACTGACGGCGACGGTGACGGGTAAGCCGACGAACGGCGTAGCGCCTTCATACAGCCTGAACCGCACTGCGGGACAGAATGTTGGCGAGTACGACATCATCGTGACCGCGGCTGCGAACTCGAACCAGAACTACACAGTGACGGTGGAGAAGGGTAAGTTCAAAATCAATCCTGCAGCGATTACAATCAAGGCTGACGACAAGAGCAAGGTCTATGATAACGACGCAACGACCGATCCTCAGCTGACGGCGACAGTAACTGGCGCTGTGGAAGGAGACGAGATTAACTATACACTGAGCCGAGAAGCAGGCCAGGCCGTCGGTAACTATGCGATTACTGTCACGACAGGCACGAACCCCAACTACACGGTAAGCGTGGAAGGCGGAAACTTCAAAATTACGGAGAAGTCCATCACCATCAAGGCCGACGACAAGACGAAGGTCTATGACAATGATAAATCAACTGACCCAGAGCTGACAGCAACCGTAACAGGAGCTGCGGAAGGAGACAAGATCAACTACAGCCTGAGCCGCGAGGATGGACAGAATGTTGACGACTACATAATCACCGTGGAAGAGGGCAGCAACCCGAACTACACAGTAACGGTTGAAGCCGGCACCTTCAGCATCACGCCTGCAGCAATCACGATTAGTGCAGACGACAAGACAAAAGTCTATGACAACGATGCTTCAACTGACCCAGAGCTGACAGCAACCGTAACAGGAGCTGTAGAAGGAGACGAGATTAACTACAGCCTGAGCCGCGAGGATGGACAGGATGTTGACGACTACGACATCACCGTCACCGCGGGCAGCAACCCGAACTACACGGTGAACGTTGAAGCCGGTACCTTCAGCATCACGCCTGCAGAAATCACGATTAGTGCAGACGACAAGACAAAGGTCTATGATAACGATGCTTCAACTGACCCAGAGCTGACGGCAACCGTAACAGGAGCTGTAGAAGGAGACGAGATCAACTACAGCCTAAGCCGCGAAGATGGACAGGATGTTGACGATTACGACATCACCGTCACCGCGGGCAGCAACCCGAACTACACGGTGAACGTTGAAGCCGGTACCTTCAGCATCACGCCTGCAGAAATCACGATTAGTGCGGACGACAAGACAAAAGTCTATGACAACGATGCTTCAACTGACCCAGAGCTGACAGCAACCATTACAGGAGCTGTAGAAGGAGACGAGATTAACTACAGCCTGAGCCGCGAAGATGGACAGGATGTTGACGACTACGACATCACCGTGACCGTGGAAGAGGGCAGCAACCCGAACTACACGGTGAACGTTGAAGCCGGTACCTTCAGCATCACGCCTGCAGAAATCACGATCAAGGCTGATGACAAGACAAAGGTCTACGGCGAAACCGATCCTGAGCTGACAGCAACCGTAACAGGAACTGTGGAAGGAGACGAGATCAACTACAGCCTAAGCCGCGAGGATGGACAGAATGTCGGTGACTATGCGATTACTGTCACAGCAGGCACGAACCCCAACTACTCGGTAAACGTGGAAAGCGGAAACTTCTTGATTACACAGAAATCCATCACCATCAAGGCCGACGACCAGACGAAGGTCTATGACAACGATGAATCAACTGACCCAGAACTGACAGCAACTGTCACAGGAGCAGTGGAAGGAGATAAGATTAACTATACGCTGAGCCGAGAGGCAGGTCAATCCATCGGTGACTATGCGATTACTGTCACGGCAGGCACGAACCCCAACTACACAGTAATTGTGGAAGGCGGTACACTGACCATCGTCGCCAGCACGAAAGCACTGATAATCAGTTCTGCCACAAGAAGTTGGGAATATGATGCACAGACACATAAGGAAGATGTCTATACAGTAACGTATAATGGAACAGAGATTCCTGCAGATGATACCGGCAAGATATTCACCCTGGGCACAGGCGATGTGGTGACAATTACTCCGACGGCTGAGGAAGTGAAGAATGTAGGGGACAAAGTCAAGAACACCTTCACCTACACATTGACAAATGCCGACCAGTATGCTAACATAATAGCAAGATTCGGTACGCTGACCATCGTACAGAAAACAATCACCATAGCAGGAGTCAAAGCCAAGGACAAGGTTTACGATGGTGAAAGAACCGCCACGCTTGACTTCACCAACGCAGTGATTAACGGAAAGATTGATGGCGAGGATTTGACTTTCACCGCCTCGGGTCTGTTCAACACAAAGGATGTCGGCAAGAAAAAGACCGTGTCGATTGTCGACGTCACTCTTAGAGGTAAGGACAAAGGCAACTACAAGTTCGCTACGACTGGCAGCCAGAGAACAACCGTGGCAGGAGTCACAGAGAGGCCATTGGTCGTAACTGCCAACGAGAAGACCATCAGCTACGGAGATGATGCTGCCAATGACGACGTCTCTTACGACGGCTTTGCAGAAAACGAGGATCTGTCAGTGCTCAGCGGAACACTCCGCTATACTTATAATAGCGCTAAAGACGGCACTGGTATAACCTACACAGCCAATAGTCCTGTAGGAACCTACTACATCATCCCTAGCGGATTGTACAACGAAAACTACAGTATTACTTACGCTGCCGGTATCTTGACCGTAGAGGCGAAGGACATCGACTATGAGGATGGTATCATCACTCAGGATGAAAACGGCTACACCGTCGACATTGACGAAAGTATGTCAAGTGCCAATCCACTACCAAAGGAGGTAGGGCCAGACTACTTGACCTATAGCCGTACGCTGAAGGCTCCGGGTAATAGCGAGGGTGACAAGACCATCGATGGTAATGCTGCCAACCTCTTCACCGTATGCCTGCCATTCACTCCAGAAACTGGCACAACTGTCAAGTACTATACCCTGGGCAGTGTCGTAAGCGGTGCCAATGGCACATCACTGAACTTCGAAGAGGTGGAAGCACCCACTGCTAACACGCCGTACCTTGTTGCTGTAATGGGTAGTACTAACTTCACAGAGAGCTGTAACAACATAGCCGTGACATCAACGGAGATTGCAAGCACGACTGTCGATGGCTACACGTTCAAAGGTACGTTCACGGGCCTGACTAATGCCGAGGCAGAAAGCAAGTACATCCTGCAGCACGGCGGTAAGTGGGGACAGGTTCCTGAAGGCAATGCCAACGTCTATCTTCCACCATTCCGTGCATACATTGAATCAGGAAGCAATGCCCGATCGTTAGACAGCTCAATAGGTGATGGCAGCACTAGCATCAGATACATCCACACCACGGATGCTGACGGCACAGAGCAGTGGTACGACATGAATGGACGCAAGCTGGACAAACAGCCGACCATAAAGGGAGTGTATATTCATAATGGTAGAAAGGAGGTTATCAAATGAAAACATATATCAAACCAACCTGTAACGTTATCGAAATAAAGACAACCGGCATACTCTGCATAAGTACTGAGCTTGGAGGTTCAGGCACTGAGCCAGGACTCAGCCGTGATCCGTTCGATGATTTCGAAGAAGAAGAAGAAGAGTTTTAGTATTTCTTCTATCTAATTATTACCCCCTGCCCATAAAAGGCAGGGGGGAACTATTTATTAACAAACTATGAATAGATTACTTATACCATTGGTAGCCGTATTCACTTATACGGCATCAGTCATGGCACAGACTGACGTGACTCATTTAATTGTGAACCCTGACTTCGAAGAGGAGGGCATTCAGGGATGGAAAACTATTGGCATCGGGCCGCAGACGAATTCGTCCTTTAAACTGAAACACGGCACGACGTATGCCGAGAATTGGACTGGACGCGGCAGTAAGCTGTCGGATACCTACCTGCGACAAACCATTGAAGGCATTCCATACGGGGTGTACACGGTGACTGCTGTAGGTCATCATATCCAGGAAGATACACCAAACGCGAAACAGACAGGTGCTTATCTGTTTGCCAACAACTGCCGCACGACAATTGAAGTGGACGGAGAATACGAGGTAACCACAACGGTTGGTGACGGCACGCTGACATTGGGCGTGTTGCTCGAAGGTGCCACAGGTAACTGGATAGCCGTGGATAATTTCCGGCTGAGCTATACGGTAGTGGCTGATTCGCTGCAACCATATATCGACCTATTGATTTCTGAGGCAGAAAAGGAGGACCAACACTTGTCGTCACCTCAACAGACAGAATTGGACGAAGCAAAAGCAGCATTGACATCCTATGTAGGCAGCCAACAGACAGAAGGACTGGTGGAGGCGATGGTTCGGCTCAAGGATGCCATTAAAGCATACAAACTCAGTATGGCTTCCGATAAGAATCCCTTTGATATGACCTATGCCATCGTGAACCCCAGTTTCGAAGATAGCGGCACAAAGGGCTGGACGGTTGTGGGAATGAATACGCAGACCAACAATTCTTTCAGTCAGAAAGCCGGTTCCACTTATGTAGAGGGCTGGACATGGCAAGGAAACGCTGTGGGTGACGGTAGTGTGCGGCAACGTATTACAGGACTGCCTATTGGTAACTATCGCCTGACCGCAGTTGCCCAGAACATTCAGGAAGACTCGCCTACAACCAACCAGACGGGTGCATGGATCTACGCTAACGATAAAAAGAGGACCGTCCACAAGGCTGCCCTGTACCGCGTGGACTTCACCTGCATTACAGGTGAGGCGGAAATCGGTTTCGAAGCCAAGAATGCCAAGGGCAACTGGATTGCAGTCGACAATTTCCAACTCCTATTCCTTGGTGCTTCCGAAGAGGCTAATACAGCTCAGCTGGCCACCCGCATCGAGGAAGCAGAAGGGCTGGTAGACAAACACATGAATGCCGACATACTATCCATGCTGACCCAAGCCCTAGAAAATGCAAAAGCCTATACGGCTGAGCAAGACTTGACGGCTGTGGCTTCGGCTTTGGGGCAGGCCATTGCTGAAGCAAAAGTCAGCATCGCTGCTTATGAACAACTGGCTGCTGCTATTGCAGGGGCACAGGAGGTACTTGACGGAACTGAGAACGCGAATGAACGTACCGCTTTCGAACAGGCTATCGCAGAGGCCCAAGCGACCTATGACAATCTGTACACAACGGGCGAAGCTCTCACGGATGCTACAGCCGTCGTACAGCGGGCACTCTTCGTCTTCCGCTTGGCAAACGCATCGGGCACAGTACCTGTCGTGACCACTTATCCCGAAGTGATCTATGGTTGCAAGGCAGCCGTGGGGCGCCTGACGGTGAACGTCAGCAATCTGTTGGAACGAGGTTTCTGCTGGAGCACACACCCCGAGCCTACCGTTCTCGACAACAGAAGCACGACATCCTACGACTTCAACGGAAAGATATATCTTATTCCTGACCTGCTGCCCTCAACCACCTATTACGTCCGTGCATACGCCATTACAAAGAAGTATGCTATCGGTTATGGCGAGGTAGTACGTATCATCACCCTTCCCGAAGCAGACGTAAAATATTCCTACAACATGGCAGGCGACGAAGCCACCAATGAGCGCATCGACAACGCCTGCAAGACAGCTGTCAGCTACCTGAATACATGGACCAGCATTCGTGGATACCGCCCAAGCGTGAACTACGACCCAGGTGACGACGGTGCTCATGGCAGCTATGGAGGATGGATTACCATTGGTGCGGCTTTCGCTCAGAATCCTGGCACGGTGATGCACGAGATGGGACACGGCATCGGTGTGGGACAACACTGGCGATACACTAGTTGGGACAGCCCGCTCCACCCCACGATGTACTGGACAGGCGAACGAGCCAACCGTGTGTTTGCCTTCTTCGAAAACCAACCCGACGTGTATAACGACGACGGAACATTCGCCAGCGGTGGAAACCATACGGTGGCTGACGGCGACCGCGTACATGTATGCTACGGACTGAGCGGTGTCACGGCACCAATCGACCTGCTACGTCAGGCGGCTTTCTATCAAGGTATGTACGAGGACGGTATGCCAGCAGTTGGCGACGGAGCATGCCCCTTCTACTCGTTCGACTGCAAGGAAGGAGAGAAATACTATCTCACCAACGAACAATACGGAACAGCTGCTCGATTCCTCACAGTACTGTCGACAGGCAGGGTGAGCTACAAACCAATTGACTTGAACGAACTGGTCGACAATGACGCTTACGCTTGGTATGTGAACTACGAACCGAAGACAGGTTTCTATCACATCAAGAATGTTCAGACAGGGTATTATCTCACCTTCCGCTCAGGAACTTTCACAACACGCGAAGTAAGCACGCTCACCGAGGCAGAAGACATACATTTGATGCCTTCACGCCAGATGATGACCATCGAAACGGAAGACACAACGCTGACCATCAAACCATATTGGATGGCACGAGGCAATCGGGTGGAATCTCCGGAGGTACTATCGACGGTATCAGCAACCAGCCCCAGCATCTCGGCTCCTCAACTCAACTTCTACGACACAGCCACCACGCAACATTGGGCATTCCTATCGGCTGCGCAGATTACAACGCTCACAACCGGTATCGTAGAAGTCAACAAAGAAGTATCAGAGACTGGCGAAACCATTTTCGATTTGAGTGGCAGACGTGTATCATCTTCTCAAATGTCGCTCAAGAAGGGAGTATATATCATTGACGGGAAAAAGGTGTGGGTAAAGTAAGACATTAGACTTTAGACGCTAGACTTTAGTTCGGCAGACTCACCACAAGTAGACATTAACAATTAAACGAAATAACATATGAAACAAAGAGTTTTTTTGCATATTTTTGCCTTTTCGTCACTCCTCCTCGGGGGAGTCGGAGGGGGGCTTCTCTATGCACAGACTGACAATGTGCAAGTAGCAACCGGACAATTTACCGCCAACTGGCAGAGTCTGTCAGCATGGGAATGTCCTGAATGGTTCCGTAATGCCAAGTTCGGCATCTGGGCACATTGGGACCCCCAGTGTGAGGCAGAAGACGGCGACTGGTATGCCCGAAGCATGTACGGACCGAATAGTAGCCAGTGGAACACCTTCAAGAACATTTTCGGCACACCTCCAAGCAAAACAATGGGTTATAAAGACCTATGTGACCATTGGAAAGCTGACAAGTGGGACCCTGAAGCACTTATTCAGCTTTATGCCGATGCTGGTGCAAAGTATTTCATGGCGATGGGTCAGCACCACGACAACTTCGACTGCTGGGACAGCCCTTACCAAGAATGGAACTCTACACGTATAGGTCCCTTGAAGGACATCGTAGGCGGATGGGCTGAAGCCTGTCGGCGTCACGGTCTGAAACTGGGTGTTTCGATGCATGGAGCACACGCATGGACCTTCTTCGAAGTGGGAGATGCCTACGACGTGCATATGACGAAAGAGGATGGAATGGCAACCAATGCCGACGGTTCGTTCAAGTACTGGTGGCACGGCTATGACCCACAGGAACTCTATGCGCAGAACCATGCACATAGCGCTAACTGGAGCGATTGGGGTACTATACACACCCAATGGGGATGGGGCAACGGAGTGTGTCCGCCATCGAAAGAATACATGCAGAAATTCCAGAACCGTGTGCTACAATGTATCGACAAGTACAATCCTGACATGCTCTACTTCGACGATACCGTTCTGCCGTTCTATGGAGCCAGCACGAATACAAATGACAAGTACAGTCTGAGCATCCTGCAACACTTCTACAACCGAAGTGCCGCACAGCATGACGGCAAGCAGCAAGTGGTGGTGACAGGCAAGATATTGCAGGACATGCACAAGCAGGCTATGCTTTGGGACGTAGAACGCGGCATTCCCGACCGCTGTCAGGAGCTACCCTGGCAGACCTGTACCTGTATCGGCGGCTGGCATTACAGCAAGTACGAGGGCGACAACAACATGTACAAGTCAGCCGAGACGGTCATCCGCATGCTGGTCGACATCGTATCGAAAAACGGAAACCTGCTGCTCAGCATCCCTGTTCGTGGTAATGGTACGCTCGACAACAACGAGAAACGTATCGTAGCCGGTATCAAGGCATGGATGGACATAAACGGAGAGAGCATCTACGGCACACGCCCTTGGAAGACGTATGGCGAGGGACCGCTCTTCGACAGCGCCAATCCGCTGAATGCACAGGGCTTCAACGAAGGCATCAACTACTCTGCTGACGATGTGCGCTATGTACAGAAGGAAGGAGCCGTCTATGCCACCATCATGCGCTGGCCTGCAGGCACCCAATTCACATTCAAGTCATTGGGAAAACTTTCTAAGTACTATTCTGGTAAGGTGCAAGAAGTAAGTCTGCTGGGACACGGTAAGGTTACATTCACACAAGATACTAACGGACTGACTGTCACCCTACCTACCAAACATCCTAACGAAATTGCTCCTGTGGTTTGCATCACCTTCGACTCTAACGCACCCAAAACCCTTTCCTTGCAGGAAGTCATCGATATCTACGAACAAAAGGCCACGGAATTTGCTGCCATTGCATCAAACAACACAGGCAAACCCAACGCCTTAAAAGTAGCCGTCTTCACCCAGCAGATCGAAGCTGCCCGTAGTGCGATTAACGGTTCAGAAGAAGAACAAAACGATGCCATCAATCGCCTACATGATACTTACGATGCGTTCTGTCAGACAGGCTTTAACCCAGCAGGGACACCCAATGAGGTAGGAAGTACTGACATCACCCTCGACTATCTGCTCGAGAAGAGCAACTTCTCTGCAACCGACATGGGCAGCCGATTCGGCAAGCCCGTCAACTGGGTTGTAGAGAACTTCTCCATTCCTCAGAACGACGCATCGAAAGGCACCAAGAACGGCATCGACAACTATCCCGGACGTAACGACCTGATGTTGGGCAAGTGGAGCGGTGAGGATGCGTCAACCAGCAAGAACATGACCAATGCACGCATCTACCGCAAGGTACATCTGAACGCAGGTCAATACTACTTCGGATTCACCTTCAACGCCCTCTATCAACTCGGCACAGCCTACGTCTATGTAGCATCAGAGCCTGTCAACACCTCAGAAGTCACAAAGAAAGCAATCGCTTACCTCTCTATGAACAGCTGTGCCAACGATGGCAAATTCTACGGCATCAATTTCACCCTAGACCGCGAGCAGGATGTAGTTCTCGTGTTCCAAGCCAACATGCAGGGAGGCAATGCCAATCAGGAATTCCGCATCGACGAGGTAAAACTGCTTTATACCGCCGACGAAGCCTATCGCACCCAAGTTGATATCACCAATGAGAAGCTACTGCAAGCCAGTAGCTTCTCACGTAAGAGCGGACAATCCACCACCACACGCTATGGTACGCCCAAGAACTGGATTGTTGAAAATTACAAGATACCCGCAGGAGGTGACGGTACCCGTAACGGACTCGACCGCTACCCAGGCTATGACTGCCTGACCCTCGGCGTATGGGACGACCGCCAGAATAACATAGAAGGCGACCTCACCAATGCCCGCGTTTATCGCAAAGTGAGTCTTGAGGAAGGCAATTACTATTTCGGAGCAGCATACGAAGCCAACTACCAACTCAACCAAGCCTACATCTTCGCAGCCTCCGACCTGCTCCCCACAGCAGACATCCCTACCCTCTCCATCGCCTACGCCCCCATCGCTGAAGCTGGAAAGGACAACACCACCTTTCATGGCATCTACTTCGAACTCGACCATCCCCAAGACGTACTCCTCGGCTTTCAAGCCAACCTTGCCGGAGGAGCCGCTCAACAAGAGTTCCGTGCCTCCAAGGTGACACTCATCCGCTACGACATGCCCGACGGCATTGAGAACATACAATATCCCTCTAATGGAAGTGGTTGGTATGAGCTAAGTGGTCGGCACATTATAAATGGTAAATTGCCTAAGGGCATCTACATCTTGAATAATCGAAAAATCCTAATAAAGGAGTGACAGGAATTTAGACTTTTGGCTTTTGACCTTAGTCCTTTGACCTTTGACAAGCTCAGTACAAACAGGCTCACAATAAGTAGAAATCAATAAGGTGCAACTCAATATGAGCTACACCTTATTATTATATAGAAATAAAGGTCTGGATACAACTCTATCCGAGCATACTGAGGAGAATACCTGCTGCAACAGCTGAACCAATCACACCTGCTACGTTCGGTCCCATGGCGTGCATGAGGAGGAAGTTGCGAGGATTGGCTTTCTGTCCTTCTGTCTGGCTCACACGTGCTGCCATAGGAACGGCTGACACACCTGCAGAACCAATCAGCGGGTTAATCTTCTCCTTGAGGAAGAGGTTCATAATCTTAGCGAAGATTATACCGCCTGCGGTAGCGACACCAAATGCAACGATACCCATACAAAGAATGCTGATGGTCTTGATGTCGAGGAAAGTACCTGCTGTTGCTGTTGCACCGACGGTAGTTCCGAGGAAGATGACCACGATGTTCATCAACTCGTTCTGAACCGTCTTTGCCAAGCGCTCTACGACACCTGATTCCTTCATAAGGTTACCCAGCATCAAGCAGCCAATCAATGGTGCTGCATCTGGCAGGATGAAGGCTACGACAATGGTGATAGCGATTGGGAAGATAATCTTCTCGGTCTTGCTAACCGTACGGAGTTGCTTCATCTCAATCATACGCTCCTTCTTCGTTGTGAGCAGACGCATGATAGGTGGCTGAATCACAGGAACAAGTGCCATATAGCTATAGGCAGCGATGGCGATTGGACCTAAGAGATGTGGAGCCAGCTTGGTCGTGAGGAAGATGGAGGTAGGTCCGTCAGCTCCACCAATGATACCGATGGATGCTGCTTCCGTACTGGTGAATCCAAGTGCATGTGCAGTAATGAAAGTGATGAAGATACCCAACTGAGCAGCAGCACCAAGGAGGAAACTCTTTGGATTGGCAATCAGCGGACCGAAGTCGGTCATGGCACCTACGCCGATGAAGATAAGGCAAGGATAGACGCCTGCCTTCACACCGATATAAAGTACGTCGAGCAAACCACCCTCAGCCAATACATGACGATAGCTGTGATAGAATGGGCTGTCGGGATTGAGGAACTCATCGTTCCACATTTCGGTATGGAACATATTGGCTCCAGGCAAGTTGGTGAGCAACATACCGAAAGCTATCGGCAACAGGAGCAGCGGCTCGTATTGCTTCTTGATGGCGAGATAGAGCAGGAAACAGGCGAGGGCTACCATCACCAGATATTTCCAACCATCGCCTTGGAAGATCTGAACGATTCCCATGCCATTGGCAAACTGTTCTGCAGCTTCTCCGAAATTGAAACTCTCTGCAAAGCAGCCGACAGACACGAGCATCAGCATGAACAATAAACAAAATATCTTTCTCATTGTTTACTTCCTTTTATAGATTATGCAATCTCAACGAGTGCATCACCTACATTGACCGATGCACCTTGCTGTACCAATACATTCTTCACGGTTCCGTCACATTCAGCTGTGATGTCGTTTGCCATCTTCATAGCTTCCATCACGATGAGTACATCACCCTTCTTTACAGCCTGACCGTTGGTTACCTTCACAGCTGTGATGGTGCCAGGAAGTGGAGCGTTGACGGTCTTTGCGCCAGCAGCTGGCTTAGCAGCTGGAGCTGGTGCTGGTGCAGGAGCAGCCTTTGGAGCAGCAGGTGCTGCCTTTGGTGCTGGAGCGGCAGCAGGAGCAGGAGCAGCAGCGCCTTCAAGTTCTACAAGCACATCGCCTTGGTTGACAGACTGACCTACCTGAGCCACAACAGCCTTTACGGTGCCGTCGGCCTCAGCCGTGATGTTGTTCTCCATCTTCATTGCTTCCATCGTCATCACAACGTCACCCTTCTTTACTTTCTGACCTACAGAAACGAGAATCTTAGTGATGTTGCCTGGGAGTGGAGCGGTAATTTTTGCGCTTGCAGCTGTTACAGGAGCTGCAGCAGCAGGAGCAGCGACAGCTGCAGGACGTGCCATAGGAGCAGCCTTTGGTGCCTCGTGCTCAACTTCAACACTATATGTATTGCCGTTTACAGTAACCTGAACCATGTTGCCATCCTGCTCTTCTACAGATGCTGCGTATTCAGTACCGTTTATCTTGAATTTAAAATCTTTCATCGAATTATTTCTGTTTAACGATTATTACTTTTATGAGTTATAACGCGGATTCAACTCATGATGCCATGCAGAGCTGGCATTGTGACGGATTGTAATCACATTGCTTTCCTCGTCGTGTACGTTCTGGAAATAGAGATACAAAGCGGTAGCGATGGCTGCCTTGTCGGCATCGGATGCCGAAGCGACAGGTTGTGCAACTGGCTTAACGGCTGGCTGTTCAACCACCTTTGCTACTTTGGGAGCCTTATTACCAGAGAGGCGAGAGAAGATGCCAAATGCCACCAGCACAAACACAAGAACGAGCAACACGGTGAAAACCACACCGAAGCCCATGCCTGTACGTGCCCATGCATCAGCCCAAACTACGTCTGCTAATAAATTCAATACCATAATCTTTTACCATTTAGTCATTTAACAATCGGTCAGATTACAATGGAATGTTACCATGTTTCTTAGCAGGGTTCGTCAGTTTCTTGTCAGCAAGCTGAGCGAGGGCGCGGATGATGCGGAAACGTGTGTTGCGTGGTTCGATGACATCATCGATATAACCATACTTAGCAGCATTGTAAGGATTAGCGAAGAGCTTCGTGTACTCGTCTTCCTTCTCCTGAATGAATGCCTTTGCTTCCTCGGTCTTACCTTCGTCCTTCAAAGCCTTTGCTTCCTTTGCATAGAGAACAGCAGCAGCACCTGCAGCACCCATCACAGCGATTTCAGCTGATGGCCATGCATAGTTCATGTCGCCACGTAGCTGCTTACAACTCATCACGATGTGTGAACCACCGTATGACTTACGCAAGGTAACGGTTACCTTTGGTACTGTACATTCTCCGTAAGCATAGAGCAGCTTAGCACCATGCAGGATAACGGCATTGTACTCCTGACCTGTACCAGGAAGGAATCCAGGAACGTCAACGAGTGTTACGATAGGAATGTTGAATGCATCGCAGAAACGAACGAAACGAGCACCCTTACGTGATGCGTTGCAGTCGAGCACACCTGCGAGTGCCTTTGGCTGGTTAGCCACGATACCAACTGACTCTCCATTGAAGCGAGCGAAACCTACGATGATGTTGCGTGCGAAATCCTTCTGTACTTCGAAGAATTCACCGTTATCAACGATGGCAGAAATCACCTCATACATATCGTATGGCATATTTGGATTGTCTGGAATAATCTCGTTGAGATAGTCATCCTTACGGTCAATCGGGTCGGTACATTCAACACGTGGAGTCTTCTCGAGGTTGTTCTGAGGAATGTAGCTGAGAAGTTGCTTAATCATAGCCATAGCCTCTTCCTCGGTCTTAGCGGTGAAGTGAGTAACACCCGACTTGGTAGAGTGAACAGATGCACCTCCGAGTTCTTCCTGAGTTACAACCTCACCAAGGACTGTCTTTACAACAGCAGGACCTGTAAGGAACATATAAGATGTGTTTTCCATCATCAAGGTGAAGTCGGTCAACGCTGGAGAATAAACGGCACCACCGGCACATGGGCCTAAAATACCGGAAATCTGTGGGATGACACCACTTGCAAGGATGTTACGTTCGAAAATCTCTGAATAACCGGCAAGGGCATTGATACCTTCCTGAATACGAGCACCACCCGAGTCGTTCAGACCGATAACAGGCGCACCCATCTTCATAGCCATATCCATCACCTTACAGATCTTGAGCGACATGGTCTCAGAGAGAGAACCGGCATTGACTGTAAAGTCCTGTGCAAATACATAAACAAGACGACCGTTGACAGTACCGCAACCTGTTACGACACCATCACCGTCAAATTGTTTCTTCTCCATTCCGAAGTTGTGACAACGGTGAGTGACAAACATGTCCATTTCTTCGAAGCTACCTTCATCAAGCAGTAATGCAATACGCTCACGAGCAGTATACTTACCTTTCTCATGCTGCTTCTGGATAGCCTTTTCACCACCACCTAAACGTGCTTTCTCACGTTTTTCAACAAGTTCCTTGATTTTCTGTGATTGAATACTCATTTTATATACGATTAAACTATTAAACTTTTAAACTATTAAACCATTTAGATATTACTTCTTTGGTTCGCATAGTTCTGTAAGAATACCTGCTGTTGACTTTGGATGCAAGAAACCAATCATCATGTTCTCAGCACCTGGACGTGGAGCCTTGTCGATGAGACGGATTTCCTTGCTTTCACACTCAACGAGTGCCTCTGCAACTCCGTCTTCTACAGCAAAAGCTACATGATGTACGCCCTTACCGCCCTTTTCAAGCCATTTTGCAACAGCTGATTCAGGAGATGTTGGTTCGAGAAGCTCCAGTTTTACTTCGCCTACCTTCAGGAAAGCAGTCTTTACTTTCTGGTCGGCTACTTCTTCTACAGCATAACACTTGAGACCTAATACGTTCTCAAAATAAGGGAGCACAGCGTCGATGCTCTCAACACCTATACCCAGGTGATCAATACGTGAAATTTTCATTTTGTTGATAAATTAATTGAATTATATTTGTTTGAATGCTTTAACAATCTAAAAAATGCCTGACTTTCGCAACCTTTCCATGAGGAGGTTCGCAAAAAATCAAGCAAAATTAAGCATTTTTTCTCATATGAGAAAATGATATGCGAGAAAAAAGTATTTATTTACAAAATTCCTTTACTTGAAGGAAGTTCATAATGGGAAATGTCACGTCGAATTGCCATTTTGATGGAACGCGCCACCGCTTTGAAGATTCCTTCAATCTTGTGATGTTCGTTCTCTCCTTCGGCCTTGATGTTGAGGTTCATCTTGGCTGCATCGCTGAACGATTTGAAGAAATGTAGGAACATTTCTGTAGGGAAATCACCTATCTTCTCGCGCTTGAACTCCACATCCCATACCAGCCATGCACGACCTCCGAAATCGAGGGCTACCTGACATAGACAATCGTCCATCGGGAGGGTGTAGCCATAGCGTTCGATACCGCGTTTGTCGCCCAATGCCTTCAGCAGACATTCACCCAGCACGATACCTGTATCTTCGATGGTGTGATGCTCGTCCACGTTCAGGTCGCCCTTCACCTTCACATCGAGGTCGATACCTCCGTGCTTGGATATCTGCTCCAGCATGTGATCGAAGAAACCCACACCTGTATCGATAGAACCCTTTCCGCTACCGTCGAGGTTCATGCGGACATACACATCCGTCTCTTTCGTCTGACGGTGCATCTCTGCCACACGTTCGCCTGCATAGACAAGTTCTGTGACTTGCTGCCAATCATCAGCAAATGCCACATGAGGCTCGTCCAGCCCTTCTGTGAAGCGGCTTTTGAGGATGACGGCCTTGCAGCCTAAGTTCTTTGCCAGCTGAGCATCGGTCGCCCTATCCCCTATCACATAGCTGTTCGCCAAGTCGTAGTCGCCGCCGAGATAGTCGGCCAGCATCCCGATACCCGGCTTGCGGGTAGGCAGGTTGTCTTCCGGATAAGATGCATCGATGCGGATATCGTCGAACTCCACCCCTTCCATCTTGAGTGTATGCAGCATCAGGGTCTGGAACTGGTCGAACACATCCTGCGGATTGGCTGATGTACCCAGTCCGTCCTGATTGGTCACCATCACAAACTCGTAGTCGGTATTCTTACGCAGGAAACTCAGGCTACTGATGACATGAGGAAGGAATCGGAACTTCTCGATGGTATCGATTTGTTCGTCTGCGGGTTCTTCCAGGATGGTTCCGTCACGATCGATAAACAACGCTCTCTTCATAGGTTTGTGGGGTTATGGTTTGTATACTCTAAGCGCACTCAGGAGTTGCGTATTCTCTTCTTTCGTACCTATCGTTACACGCAGGCAGTTGCCACAGAGATGAACCGAATTGCGGTTGCGCACGATGATGCCCTTATCGACCAAGTAGTTATAGATGCGGTTGGCATCGCTGACTTTGGCAAGGAAGAAATTGGCGTTCGAAGGATAGACCTGCTCGCACAACGGCAGCTGAGCAAACGCCTGCATCACCGTTGTCCGTTCATCGAGGATGAGGTTGATACGCTGGCAGATTTTCGACATACCTTCCGCCAGCAGCTCCTTGGCCTTCTGCTGCGTCAGTTCGTTCACGTTGTACGGATACTTCACCTTGTTGAACAACGCGATGATTTCCGTCGAAGCGAATGCCATACCCAGACGAATTGCTGCATGACCGTATGCTTTCGAGAAGGTGTTGTAGACAATCAGATTCTCGTATTTACCTAAATCCAGTCGGAATGGACGTTGCTCCGAGAAGTCGGAGTAGGCTTCGTCCACAATCACGATGCCACGGAACTGCTCAATCACCTTCACGATTTCCTCGCGGCAGATGTCGTTGCCCGTCGGGTTGTTGGGCGAACAGAGGAAGATGAGCTTCGTGTGCTGGTCACATGCTTTCAGCAACTGCTCGGCTTTGATTTGGAAATGCTCGTCGAGCGCCACCTTACGATATTCCACATCGTTGATGTTGGCACAAACTTCGTACATGCCATAGGTTGGATCTATCGCCACCACATTATCGATGCGCGGCTCGCAGAACACACGGAACACAAGGTCGATGGCCTCGTCCGACCCGTTACCGAGGAAGATGTTCTCGGCAGGCACTTGCTTCACCTCAGCTATCTTTCGCTTCAGTTCCTCCTGCAGCGGATCGGGATAGCGGTTCAAAGGTGAGCCGTACGGGTTCTCGTTCGCATCGAGAAACACCGATGCCGTCTTGCCCTTGTACTCGTCGCGTGCCGAGCTGTAAGGCTTCAACTGCTGTATGTTTTTTCTAACTAATGATTCTATCATATTATTATAGGGAAGTTGAAGGGAAGTTATCGCGGTCTTTGACCGCTTGGAAGTTAAAGGGAATTGAAGGGACGACACTTGAAAGTCGCAAATCATTCGTCCTTTTAACTTCCCTTCTATTCCTTTCCATTCTCTTCCATTCCTTTAATTTCAATTATTCAACTCGCTAAGTCTTATCGTCATCGCATTCTTGTGTGCATCGAGCTGCTCGTGCTGAGCCATCAGTTCCACGGTCGGACCGATGTTGCGGATGCCTTCTGCGGTGAGTTCCTGGAAGGTGATTTTGCGGATGAAACTGTCGAGCGACACACCGCTATACGCCTTGGCATAGCCGCTGGTGGGCAGGGTGTGGTTCGTGCCTGAGGCATAGTCGCCTGCACTTTCGCACGAGTAGTTGCCGAGGAACACGGAACCCGCATTCACGATTCGCTCTGCCACTTCCATATAGTCTTTCGTGGCGATGATGAGATGCTCTGGGGCATAGTCGTTGATGAGTTCCACAGCTTCGTCCATCGTGTCCACATGAATCATCTTGCTATAGGTGAGCGAGACTCTTGCGATTTCTTTTCTTGGCAGCAACTCCAACTGACGCTTCACCTCTTTTTCGGCTGCATCCAACAACTCCTGACTGGTCGTCACCAATACCGCCTGCGAATCCAATCCATGCTCGGCTTGCGAGAGGAAGTCGGCTGCTACGAAGGCAGGATTGGCAGTTTCGTCGGCTATAATCGCCACTTCACTCGGTCCTGCCGGCATATCGATGGCCACGTCGTGCAGACTCACCATCTGCTTGGCTGCCATCACGTATTGGTTGCCCGGGCCGAATATCTTATACACCTTCGGTACCGATTCAGTTCCGTAGGTCATCGCACCTATTGCCTGCACACCACCTATTTTATATATATTGTTCACCCCTGCTATCTTCGCAGCTACGAGGATGGCGGGATGGAGCTTGCCTTCACGGTTTGGGGGCGAACAAAGCACGATTTCCTTGCATCCTGCAATCTTGGCAGGCGTAGCCAGCATCAGCACGGTAGAGAACAACGGAGCCGTTCCGCCTGGGATATACAGCCCTACCCTCTCTATCGCTACGGCTTTCTGCCAGCAGGTCACACCCGGCTGCGTCACCACCTTCTTCCCTACGAACCGCTGTGCCTCGTGGAAGGTCTTGATGTTCTGATGCGCCATCTCGAGAGCCGCTTTCAGTTCGGGGCTTACCAATGTCTCCGCCTCACGGATTTCCTCATCGGTCACCTTCAGGTTCGTCAGGCTTACCTTGTCGAACTTCAGCTCATACTCCTTCACAGCCGCATCGCCTCGCTGACGGATGTCATCGAGCACACCTCCAACGATGCTGTTCAGCTCCTTCGCTTCTTTATGTGGTCGCGTTATCACGATAACTTTTAAGTTTAAAGATTATAGTTTATAGTTCAAAGTCAGTTGAATAAGTTTAAAGTTTATAGTTTAAAGTCTATCGTTGACTCTCAACTCGTTAAACTGACTATAAACTTTCAACCATCAACTATCAACTTTACTAAAGTATCATCTTCTCAATCGGCAGCACGAGGATACCTTCTGCGCCCAGACGTTTCAGTTGTCCGATAATCTCCCAGAAACGCTTCTCGTCGAGCACCGTATGGATGCTGCTCCACCCTTCCGTCGCCAATGGCATGACGGTCGGACTCTTGATGCCTGGCAGCACCTCGATGATTTCCTTCACCTTGTCCGTCGGCGCATTCATCAGCACATACTTCTTGTCTTCGGCAGCACGTACAGCCTCGAAGCGGAACAGCAGTTCCTTCAGGATTTCCTGCTTGTCCGCATCCATGTGCTTGTTGCCGATGAGCAGAGCCTCGCTCTTCATCACCACTTCAACCTCTTTCAAGTTGTTGCTCACGAGGGTCGAACCGCTGCTCACGATGTCGAAGATACCGTCGGCCAGTCCGATACCCGGGGCAATCTCCACCGACCCCTGAATCACATGCACGTCGAGCTTGATGCCCTGCGACTTCATGTAGTCCTTCAGGATTTTCGGGTAGCTCGTCGCAATCTTCTTGCCGTCGAACCATTGCAGACCCGTGTAGTTCTCGTGCTTCGGAATGGCAAGCGACAGACGGCATTTGCTGAAGCCCAGACGTGAGATGATATCGGCATCCACGCCACGCTCCACAAACTCGTTCTCGCCCACGATACCGATGTCGGCCACACCGTCGGCCACCGTCTGAGGGATGTCGTCATCTCTCAGGTACAACACCTCCAGCGGGAAGTTCGATGCCTCAACCAGCAACGTGCGCTTCACGCTCGATATCTTGATTCCTGCCTCCTGCAGGATATTCATCGTCTCCTCGTAGAGACGACCTTTCGACTGTATCGCAATCCTAATCATAATCTAATAACAATTAGCCCCCCTCCCGTTTCCCCCTCTATGGGGGAAGTTAAATAAGAAGAGAAGAATGCTTTAACTATTCAATCTTTCAACCTTTCAAGGTTACTAAGCGAGTGCAAAGGTACAAATAAATTACCATTTAGCCATTTACTATTGACTATTTTTTGCAGATGGGCATGAAAAAAGGATGCGCGATTGCATCCTTTTTCTTTTCAGGAGTACTGGAGTGGCAGACTCTACACTTTTTCAACTACTATAAACTCTACACTCTGAACTCTACACTAATCCCTTAGTTCTGATCCACACCACCAGAACCTCCGCCACCATTGCCGCTACTGCCCGAACCATTGTCGCCACCTGTGTTGCCACCATCGTCCTCAATCACGGTGCCGCCTTCCTCGTTCTCGGGAGTCTCGTCGAGGTTGGCCAAGTCAGCCACATCGATGAAGCGTGCTTTCTTGAGGAACTCCCTCTGCGAGATGCTCTCCTCGGTGGCTGTCTCGGGGAGGAAACGCAGGCGAAGACCTACGGCCATGCTGTTGATGTTGAACTTCGAGAGGTCTTTCTCGCCGCCCTTCTTGTTGGCGATGGTCACGTAGAAGGTGCCCAGTCCCTCCACCTTGACTTTCTTCGACTCCAGCAACTGCTCGATGCAGCAACTGCGGAACACTTCGAGCACACCCATTACTACATCCACCGTGTAGGGTGAACCGTGACTGGTGATGTGCTTGGCCATGTCACGAAGTGAGAGCGTCTCT
>JAGAAL010000047.1 GCA_017615245.1 Bacteroidaceae bacterium | reverse complement strand
TTCCACCTCTTCCCATCCCGAACAGAGAAGTTAAGCCCAGGCGCGCCGATGGTACTGCACCGCAATGCGGGAGAGTAGGTCGCCGCCTTTTTCATACAGCAGTCTTTCAGGAGAAATCCCGGAAGACTGCTTTTTTTGTTGAAGATAAAAGAAAAAGGCTAGCGAAATGCTAGCCTTTATTATTTTACTTAATGTTTAATTTCTTGAGAATATCTTTTGGAATGGCGTTCTTGTTGACAAGGAAATCCATACACTTGGCAATGATGAAGTTCTCTGTCATGTACCATGTTCCTTTATATTCGCCTGTTACACCCCACGAGTTCTTAACCATGTACCACTTGCGACCATTCTGGTCTTTTGCGATACCATAGATCAACATACCGTGGTCGTCTGTGAGTTCCCAGTTGTCGAACTCTTTCTGACGCTGTTCCTGTGTAGGTGTCATCTCGGGAGCTTCGAATCCTTTTTGCATAACTTCGCTACGACGCTGTGCAGTAGTGAGTCCTAACCAACGTGCCATATCTGAGCCTTCGAGGCCTTGTTCTGGATTCTCGTCGTAAAGGACTGCAAGTCCGGTGCGGTTGAATCCGTCTTCTGATACATCACCGCCCCATGCAACAGTATAGCCGTTCATGATGGCATTCTCAATAACACGAGCCATTTCGTCGATAGGAAGATTCCATGAACCTGGCTGACGCCAGTTGTCCTGTACCTCAACAGGGAATTCCTCATAGAAAGGATGGTGGGTGTATGAGGTTATGGAAACATAGTCATCCCAGTTAAGTCCGAGGCTTGCTGCGAAGGTCATAGGAGTGTACTTCTTTCCCTCATAGGTAAACTCTTCCGGACATTTGCCGAGATATGCATCGAGGATGCCTTGCAGACCGTTTCGCCATGTGGTGCTGATGGTTTTTGCTTTTGATTTAGCTACGGCATCAACGTATGGTTCCATGACTTCGAAGAATTCATTGAAATTATTGAGGGTATCTCCATAGAGTGTGCCTGGAAGGGGCATAGCTTCTTCTGGACAGATGCCGTAGTACTTCAGTACGTAGAGTACGTCATAGGCTGAACCTCCTTGTGAGAACTGTGCATCGCCGTGCATACGAACCTTGCAGATGGCGCGATCCATGTAGTTCTTGTTGCAGACGAACATCTCACAGAGGTCGTAGGTCTTACCTGATTTCTTCAGGATTTCTGACTCGAAGAACGAAAGGGTAGAGTAGTTCCAACAGGTACCAGAACGTGCTTGGTTTTTCACGCTGGTGATTGGAATCTCCTTGATGACGGTAAACTCTGGCTTTTTTGCTGCAGGACGCTCTGCAACTTGAGCGAAGAGCGATGTGCTGAGAGCAATAAATGCTCCAAAAAGAATGATTTTTCTCATTGTTATTTAATTATTATTGGTTATATGTCTAATTGGTCTTAATGGTTTATTTTTGAATGAAGGCTTCGACATCATCGATGTGATATGGGATTGTTTTCTCGCCAAGCACTTTACAGCCAGTCTCGGTGATAAGGATGTCGTCTTCAAGACGAATACCTCCGAAGTCGCGGTATGTTTCCAACAGGTCGTAGTTGATGAAGTCGCGATGGAGTCCTTCTGCTTTCCATTTATCGATAAGGGCAGGGATGAAATAGATGCCTGGCTCGTCGGTAAGTACCCATCCGGGTTGGATGCGACGTCCGCAGCGGAGGCAGTTGGTACCAAACTGGGTGGAAGGTCGTACTTCATCGTCAAAACCTACATAAACTTGTCCGAGTCCTTCCATATCGTGAACATCCATTCCCATCATGTGACCAAGTCCGTGTTGGAGGAACATGGCATGTGCTCCTGCTTGTACTGCATCTTCTGTATTTCCTTTCATCAGTCCGAGGTCTTTGAGGCGGTCGGTCATGAGTCGGCATACATCGAGATGCATATCCATCCACTTGATGCCAGGACGGGCTTTCTCTATGACGAGGTCGTGGCATGCTTCTACGATGCTGTAGATATCACGTTGTTTCTGCGTGAACTTACCGCTGATAGGAGTGACGCGTGTGTTGTCGGAACAGTAGTTGTTGACGGTCTCCGCTCCTGCATCACAGAGAAGCAGTCGACCTGCTTCGAGCGGACGGAGTGACGGGTCGCCATGGAATATCTCACCGTGCATGGTGACGATGGAGAGGAATGATACCTTGCTTCCTTTACTTGCAACGATACCTTCCATGATGCCAGCAATCTCTTTCTCCGTAACTCCTGGACGGCAAGCACGCATGGCTGCTGTATGCATTTCGTATCCGATAGCCATAGCCCGTTGGATTTCTGCAATTTCTTCGTCGGTCTTTACGGCACGCATATCGACAACGGCTTTAATAAGACGTACGGATGCTGCATCACGAACTTTCAGAGGATGGATGCCGAGTAGATCGCCGATCTGTATCATCAAATCGTGGCGGCAAGGAGGAAGGAAGAGTATTTCCTGACCTTTTGCCTGGGCACTCTTGACCATTTGTCCGAGTTGTGACAGCGGAGCTGAGTTGCTGATGCCTACTTCTTCTGCGAGGTCGTGAATAGAGGGAACGAAACCTGTCCAGATGATGTCCTCGATATCGATGTCGTTTCCAAGGAGATATTCCTTATCGTTATCTACGTCGATAACTCCTACAAGCCCTTCCTGCTGCTGCCCGAAGTAGTAGAGGAATGAACTGTCCTGACGGAATGTGTAGGCGTTAGCCGGATAGTTTGCAGGCGCTTGGTGGTGCCCGAAGATGAGAATCAGTCCGTTGCCAATGCGTTTCTTCAGTTCGGCACGACGGCTGATGTAGGTGGTTTTATTGAATGCAATCATTGTTTTGATAGTTAGTTTTCAAGTACAAAGTTACAAATAAATTCGAAGTCCCCGATATGTTTTATGATGTTTTTACAGAATAGCCAGTGATTTTGATGCATCATATATTAAAATGAATAAGGTGGAAACAATTGTTCCCACCTTACTCTTATATAATAACAACAGTTTATTCTGATGTGACTATATGTTCAACAACTACCTTTGTCTTATTTTCTTCTTCGTCAGCACTTGTAATCTGATACTTTAGGTTGCAATCCTTACCTGTCACAACAGTTGTCTTCTTCATTGCTTCCCAAATACCCTCTTCCCTTTTGCAGTAGCTGTGTACCTCAATGGTCAGACCATCACCGAATTTGGTTTTCAGTTTTTCAATAACTTCTGGATCGATGTTTGTGATATTGATTGTAATACCATTCTCATCGTGAGTAATCATGTTCTCGATTTCGATGCCAGAAATATAGTAGTTGTAAATGCGGATAGCAAAGTCATCTGCCTCTACAATGTTATCAAATGTAATAGGAATGTTGATCTTAACACTCTTGGCATCAGTGCGAACATGGATAGAAGTCTTGATCTCGTTCCAGTCATTGTGCTCCTGCTTGTGGACGTCAATCTCTACATTATCGGCAACATCATTGTCTTTGACTTCCATGTCGTCAGTCTCGTCTATGATAATATCCCAAATGTCTTTTGGATCATATGACTTCTTCTTTAGGTAACCATTTACATGCCATAAATGCTGTATCTGCACTTCTTTTGCTACATACCAAATAACCTCATATTCGTCCCAGTGGTCAAGGGCATACTTAAGTTCGGTTTTTAATTGTACATCATCTTGCTCTAAACACCATTCTAAGTAAGCCTTGATGTCAGGTACTTCCATAAGCGCTGCATTAACTTGTGTGCCAAATGGATCAAGTACATATCTGAACATACCATAGTTACGGTCTTGATACATACCCCATGGGTAAGCTGTATATACTTTACCCAGGTTTGGACCGCCTCTTTTGCTCCAATACTTAGAAACGTTTTGGTCTACAACTCCAGGGAAAGTTCCGTCAATACGGATAGAGAACTTGGCTGCTTCCCACCCTTCTTCTTCATTAACCTTTGGCCAATCGGTACCATAACCATAATCTGCTCTCGTAGATGTATAGTTGACGAGGTTTCCTTGAACAAATACTGCCGTTGATGGAAGTTTCTGGTTGGGGTGATTGATGATGATATCACCATCTGTTTTGTCGCTAGAACATGTTGCTAATATCAAGATACTGATAGCAGCAAACAATAGTTTTTTCATACTATTCATAATTGTGTTTTAAGAAAAGTTTTCTTTTTTATAATATCCTACAATCTTTTTACCGGTGCAAATTTACGAAAAATTTATGATATGACCATACAAATCATGGAATAATTACCTATAATTGTGCTCTGTATGGAATGTCAAGATATTTATGCCTGTTATAAATTACAAAAAGAGTGTATTGAAAAATACAAAAGGATGCAAACTATAGTAGTTCGCATCCTTTATTATTTAGAGTCTGAGTGAAGTTTTAGTTACTCCACGGAATAATCAATCTTGCTCATGCGTACATAAGTAGCATAGCGATGCTGAGCTGCTTTCTTGGCTGCATCGAAGAGCTCCTGAGCTTCCTCTGGCTTTGCCTTCTTGAGTGAGAGGTAACGAACCTCTCCATCAAGGAATGCCTGGAAGTTGTCCCAATTAGGCTCCTTAGAGTCGAGCTGGAATGGATTCTTGCCCTGCTCTGCGAGACGTGGGTCGAAGCGCCACAGGTGCCAGTATCCACACTCAACAGCCTTAGCTTCCTCAGCCTGGCTCTTACCCATACCGCCCTTAGCCTTCAAGCCGTGGTTGATACATGGAGCATAACCGATAACAAGTGATGGTCCAGGATATTCTTCAGCTTCACGAAGTGCCTTGAGACACTGAGCATTGTCGGCACCCATAGCAACCTGTGCTACATATACATAGCCATAGGTTGACTGCATCAGACCGAGATCCTTTTTAGTGATGCGCTTACCACCTGCTGCGAACTGAGCAATAGCACCGATAGGAGTAGCCTTTGAAGACTGACCACCAGTGTTAGAGTAAACCTCAGTGTCGATTACGAAGATGTTGATATCTTCGCCAGATGCAAGTGCATGGTCGAGACCACCGTAACCGATATCATATGATGCACCGTCACCACCAATGATCCATTGGCTGCGCTTTACAAGGTAGTGTGAAAGCTCGCTGAGCTGCTTGCAGATTGGGCAACCTGCGTTGCGTCCTGCTTCGATGGCTGGAGCCAACTTAGCTGCTGCTGCCTTTGAAGCATCGGCATTGTCCTTGCCTGCAATCCACTCTTCAGCTGCTGCCTTGAACTCTGCTGGAGTATCGTCCTTGGCAAGAAGTTCGTTGAGCATTGTAACGATGCGAGCACGCATCTTCTTGTTGGCGAGTGCCATACCGAGACCATATTCGCAGAAGTCCTCAAACAGAGAGTTTGACCATGCAGGACCTTGACCCTTTTCGTTCTTAGTATAAGGAGTAGAAGGAATTGAGCCTGAATAGATGGATGAACATCCTGTTGCATTTGCTACCATCTGACGGTCACCAAAGAGCTGAGAGATGAGCTTCACGTAAGGAGTCTCACCGCAACCAGAGCATGCACCTGAGAACTCGAAGAGTGGGGTAGCGAACTGGCTGACACGTGGGTTTGACTTGATGTCTACGAGGTCTTGCTTTGACTTCACATTCTTCACGCAGTAATCCCAGTTCTTTGCCTCACCAAGCTGACTCTCCAAACCAACCATCTTGAGAGCCTTGTTGCCCTTCTTGCCTGGACATACATCCACACAGTTTCCGCAACCAAGACAGTCCATCACGCTGACCTGCATACGGAACTTCATGCCCTTGAGAGCAAGAGGTGCAATCATATCGAGTTTTGCTGCGTCAAGTCCTGCTGCTTCTTCATCAGTCATTACGAATGGACGGATACAAGCATGAGGACAAACGAATGCGCACTTGTTACACTGGATACAGTTTTCAGAATCCCATTCTGGAACAAATGCAGCAACACCACGCTTTTCATATGCGGCTGTGCCCTGTTCCCACATACCATCCTCGTAGCCCTTGTAAGCAGAAACTGGGAGGAGGTCGCCGTTCTGTGCGTTGATAGGACGAACGAGCTTGTTGATGAATTCAGGATCGTTGTTCTCTACTGCAGGATCAGCAGGCAGCTGAGCCCATGCAGGGTCAACGTCGAGTTTCTTGTATTCACCACCGCGGTCAACAGCTGCATAGTTCATGTTGACCACGTCTTCGCCCTTGTTGCCGTAAGACTTCACGATGAACTTCTTCATCTGCTCGATAGCGAGGTCAACAGGGATAACCTCTGTGATGCGGAAGAATGCTGACTGAAGGATGGTGTTGGTGCGGTTACCAAGACCAATCTCCTGCGCAATCTTTGTCGCGTTGATATAGTAAACTGTGATGTTCTTCTCTGCGAAGTATTTCTTCACGTTGTTTGGCAGGTTCTTTACCAGTTCGTCGCCTTCCCAAATTGTGTTGAGGAGGAACTGACCGTTCTGACGCAAACCGCGAAGCACATCATACATACGAAGGTATGCCTGAACGTGACATGCTACAAAGTTAGGAGTCTTGATCTGATATGTAGAACGGATTGGTGTGTCACCGAAACGGAGGTGTGAACAAGTGAAACCACCTGACTTCTTTGAGTCGTAAGAGAAGTATGCCTGGCAGTACTTATCGGTATTGTCACCAATAATCTTTACTGAGTTCTTGTTTGCACCTACAGTACCGTCAGCACCAAGTCCGAAGAACTTTGCTTCGAAGATACCTTCGCCACCAAGTGCCATTTCCTCTTCCATAGGAAGTGAACGGAATGTTACGTCGTCGATAACGCCGATTGTGAAGTGGTTCTTTGGCTCAGGGAGTTCAAGATTCTTATAAACAGAAAGAATCATAGTTGGAGTCACATCGGCAGAACCAAGACCATAACGGCCACCTACGATAACAGGAGCATCCTTCTTTCCGTAGAAGGCATCTTTTACGTCGAGGTAGAGAGGTTCACCATTAGCACCTGGCTCCTTGGTACGGTCAAGTACTGCGATGTGCTTAGTTGTTGCAGGAACAGCCTCGAGCAGACGCTCTACAGAGAATGGACGATAGAGATGTACGCTTACCATACCGTACTTCTTACCGTTAGCGTTAGCATAATCGATAGCCTCACGTGCTGCTTCGCTAGCAGAACCCATCAAGATGATGACGTCAGTAGCATCAGCTGCTCCATAGTATGTGAATGGCTTGTATTCACGACCTGTAATCTTTGAGATGGCAGCCATGTATTCTTCAACTGCTGGGAGTACTTCGTCGTAGTATGGATTGCAAGACTCGCGATGAGCGAAGAATGTTTCAGGGTTCTCTGCCATACCCTTTGCCTCTGGATGCTCTGGGCTTAATGCACGTGCACGGAACTCTGCTACCTTATCCATTGGAACGAGTGGACGGATATCTTCCATATCCATTTCCTCAATCTTGTGATACTCATGAGAAGTGCGGAATCCGTCGAAGAAGTTGATGAACGGAACGCGTGTCTTCAAAGCTGCGAGGTGTGCAACAGCACTGAGGTCCATTACTTCCTGTACACTGCCTTCACACAGCATAGCAAAACCTGTCTGACGACAAGCCATCACGTCGCTGTGGTCGCCGAAGATACACAGAGAGTGGCTAGCAACGGTACGAGCTGATACGTGGAATACAGATGGGAGCAATTCTCCTGCAATCTTATACATATTAGGAATCATAAGGAGCAAACCTTGTGATGCTGTGAATGTTGATGTCAGTGCGCCGGCTTGAAGTGAACCATGAACTGCACCAGCGGCACCTGCCTCAGATTGCATTTCCTGAACTAATACTGTGTCGCCAAACAGGTTCTTGCGACCAGCGACTGCCCATTCGTCAACGTGCTCTGCCATTGGAGATGACGGTGTGATAGGGTAGATTGCAGCTACTTCTGAAAACATATAAGCTATGTGCGCAGCTGCTTGATTACCATCGCAGGTAATGAATTTCTTTTCTTTTGCCATTTTCTTTTTGTGATGTTTCTAATTATATCTAATTATTATTAGGTCTTATTTGACTTAGATGTCTTGTGGATTTTTAATACAAGAATCCAAAGAGCCAGAGAGGAATCTGGTTGCCTTCGCCGCATTCCATTTGGTTGACTGCGAAGATGACCTTTGACTTGCTCTTCAGTTTGGTGCCGTGTTCGATGACGCGGAACTCCTGCTGACCGTCGATGAGGAACGAGCAGATGTTGCCTGCCTTATTCACCTTATGGTCTTTCCATACGGTGTTGCAGAAGAAGGTTTCCAATACGTCGTGCTCGTCGAAGCGCTGTGGATAGAAGCTGTACATAAGGTTGGAGTTGTGCAATAGTACACGTGCAGGCTTCTTTGGGAACTCATCTCCCTTCGAATAAATCATGTTCACGAGGCGAGCCTCCATCAGATACTTGATGTAGTTCATTACCGTTGCACGGCTCATGCCTAATTCCTGTGCCAGCTGACTGATGTTTGGTACACTGCTACCGCTGTTGGTAAGCAAATAGAACATCTGCTTGATTTTCGCCAGATACTTCAGCTCGATTTGTTTAATCTGCAGCACGTCGATTTCAATCATCATGTTCATGGTTTTCAGCAGGTTCTCCGAGTAGTTGGTTTTCTCGAGGAAGAATGGATAGAATCCATGATGCAGGTACTCAGAGAAATAGTCACGTGGATTTGCTTTCTCGATAATCTTCGTGGCAATCTCTTTGTGGTGCTTGATGATGTCTTCCAGTTTATAGGCAGGGAAGTAGTTGCCTGTGCGCAGGTTGAAGAACTCGCGGAATGAGAATCCGCGTAGGTTATATGAGTCGACAATTCCGTTCAACTCAGGGTTCTCATCCTTCAGGCGCATTACTGACGAACCTGTAAAAATGATTCGCAGACCTGGGTAGCGGTCATAACATTCGCGGAGCTGACTGCTCCAATCGGGCTGTTTGAATACTTGGTCAATGAGCAACACCTTGCCTCCGTTGTGATAAAACTCGCCGGCAAATGCAGATATGCCTATGTTCTGTACGTAGAAGTTATTGGTGTTGATGTACAGACACTGATGGTCATCCGACGAATAATGCTCTTTCGCATACTGAAGTAGGAAGGTTGTCTTACCAACACCTCGTGCACCTTTGATACCGATCATGCGTTTCTTCCAGTCAATCTCATCCATCAAGTCACGGCGAACAGGAGCATCTAGGTGATCTACTAAATACTTGTGCGTGCGGAAAAACGACTCCATATTAATTTCTTTTTTCTGGATTAAATAAATAATATTTTCACGTAGAATCCGGGATTCTTCTGACAAAACTGCAGTTAAGCGAGAGCAATCAAGTTTGCTTGAATTGCCGAGCAGCAGCAGTTTCGCAGCGTTTTATGCTGCAAAGTTACGAATAATAGTTGAATTTGCAAAGTGAAGTTTGCAAAATAACGTAGAATTAGTGTGTTTTCTTTTCGTTTTCTCTTATTTCCTGCCCAGATAATTTCGGCACGTGCACTACACCTTATTTATATAAAGAGAACTGTTGTCTTCGTGTTCTCCCTTTTGTTCCTTCTTCAAAAAACTTTATACGAACAAGGGCAATTCTTGTTCCACGCCCAGGAACAACATTTCTCCCTCGATACAGAAACAAATATCCGGTTTATCTGCATCATTTTGTGTCTTGCACTATCTCTTTCAACTTTCGTTTTGCGAATTCCAGGCTGCCGTTGAAGATGACAGTACGGTTTTTGTCGAGAATCAGTATGCGTGGATATGTCTGTATGTCACAGTTTTTTAGTATAGGACTATCCTCGCCTATAGCATAAACAGGAATGTCTAAACCTTGGTCTTGCATGATGCGATAGCCGTCAGCGACAGTTTCTCCTTCTATCAACATAGCAAATAGGGAGGCTACTTCCATGTGTTTGTTGTCCTTATACTCTTTGCGTAGGGCTTCTACCTCGGGCATTATTCTGTAACACACGCCACATTGGCTATACCATACATCGAACACAAGGTAATCTGTGTCAATTTCAGAGAGTTTGAATGTGTGCGTGCTGTCTGACACCTCGCAGTTGGTAACATTGACTGTTGTAGTTGGTAGGTTGCCAAATCTAAGCCATTCAACCCATTGTTTATGCCCTTCCGTCACACCCAACAGCCACAAAACGGTACAGAGCAGCAAGAGCCAGATTTTGCGATAATGGTAGAAAAGGGCTACTGTGATGACTGCCCAAAGCGGCATAAGGGAGGTCGGCAGCGTCCATAATGCACCGCTCAAGATGAGGTGCATTGGCACTTCAAACAACCACGGTGCTAACAATGGAAGCAAAACGCGCCAGATGCCTGCTTTTGGCGCGTATCGCTTCAGCGCCCACCACGTCAGGATGGCAAATGCGATGCTATGGGTGATTTCTGCAACCTGTAAGGCACCCATCCAGCTGTTAGGCAAGACGTAGTAGCCTCTCAGCGGCACGATTAAGAGCCATAACCCTATCGATAAAGCCCAGAGCAGCATATAGTCTTTCTTCTTCATATCTGCTTTCTCCTAAAGTTCTTAATTTACTTTAAGTTCGTTCTTAAAATAATGTTCTTGGATAGGAGTCATTTCTCCTTTTATAAAAGCATCAATTCTGTCTTGTGCTTTTCTTTTAAATCGGGAATTCATTGCCAACAATATTTTTGTATTAATTGTTTAAACACAGGTTCATCAGAAACAGATGCAAATAATAAAACACAAGATCTTACTTTAATAGAATCATCTCCAAAGATATCGTAAACTGATACTTTATTATTAAGAACGGCTTTACAAATTTCAATTAATCTTTCTTTAAGTATAGGATGAGAAATATAAGCTTTAGCTTCTTCTCTTCCATTTATTCCGTAAAATTGAGATTTTTCACTTATGCCAAGTCCCTTCATTTGAGGAAAGATATACCAAATCCAATGACCAGTTTTCTTTCCATCCTTTACTTCTTGAAGTGCTTGCTCATAAGTATTTTCTTGTGCTGTTAAAAAACGTTGTAAGTCATAAAATAATTCCAAAAGCTGTAATGCGGGCTTTGAACAAGAGGCAAAGAATCTTAAACTTTGTGTTATGAGTTCTTCACATGTAACATCCCCCAAACCATAGACTGAAGACATATCTGCAAAAATATTATGAAAGTGATTAAAATGCTTTATCAGAAAATTGCAATTATAATCATATTCTGTTTTAATACTCTTATAAAAAGCTTCTGGCTGTGTATCCAAATCCAATGACATCGGCTCATACATCTTTATTTCTGAAGGATATGGAAAGTAATCGCAAACCGATATAGGATATATTATCTGTTCAGATTCAAAATAATGCTGCAAAGACTCCTCATTGAACATTTTGATAATCGTATCTTTTATTCTACTGTTATTTGAACTTTTCATCATTGTTAGAATTATACATTATAAATTATACATTCTGTTTACAGGTTCTTCTGGAAGAAGTCGATGAGGGTGCGGCGCAGGTGCAAGCTGGTACCTTGTCCTTCGCTGATGCCGTGGGTGCGCATAGGGTAGCTCACCTGATAGAAAGTCTTGCCGTGACGTACGAGTTCGTTGACGAGTTTCTCTGTATTCTGATAGTGTACATTGTCGTCGCCTGTGCCGTGCAGGAGCAGGAGGTTGCCTTTCAGTCCTACGGCGTAGCTGATAGGACTTCCGCGGAAGTAGCCGTCAGGATTGTTCTGCGGGGTGTTCATGTAACGTTCCTGATAGATGGTGTCGTAGAGTCGTTGGTCGCTGACGAAAGCAATAGCTACTCCTGTCTTGAATACATCAGGATAGCGGAACATGCTGTTGAGTGTCTGTGCTCCACCACCACTCCAGCCTGTGATGCCCAATCGGGTGGAATCCATCCAAGGGAACTGACGGCAGAGATCCATGATGCCTTGAGCCTGGTCTTCGCTGGCTGCTACACCCACTTCGCCATAGATACATTTGCGCCACTGACGTCCACGAGGAGTGGCTGCTCCACGATTCTCGATGCTGACAACCACATAGCCCAAGCTGGCCAGATGGTGCCAGAAGAGGCTGTGCTCCCAGCGGTTCTGTACGGTGGCTGAAGCTGGTTCTCCATAGACGTAGTCGATGACTGGGTATTTCTTGCTGGGGTCGAAGTTGGCAGGTTTGATAATCCAAGCATCGAGTTCTAAGTCACCGCTCTTACACTTCACCATCTCTTTCTTCAATCCGTAGGCTTCCCATGCCTGCTGAGCTTGAGCGTTGTCTTCCAACACCTTGTCGAAGCTCCAACGGCCTTTCTTGTCCATACGTACCAGGTTATAGACAGGCACGTGGTTGGCATTCGAATAGGTTTCGAGGGCATAGTCGAGGTTGGGTGAGAACGAATAACTGTATTGTCCTGACTCCATGTTTGGATGACACATCTTCGTGATGTTTTCTACATCGCCTTTTCCCATTACGCTGGTACGCATCAGGATGCGGTCGGCTGCCTGATTGGGGTCGGCTGAGACGAAATAGATATAGCCTCGTTTCTCGTCGTATTCCACTTCGTTGATGACGTCGAAGTTGCCTTTCGTGATGCAGGTCCACTTCTTTCCGTCTGCGCTGACACGATAGAGGTGGCGCCATCCGTCACGCTCGGAGGTGAAGATGAAATACTTGTTGCCAGGCAGCCAATGGATGTCGTCGTTGGTTTCTACCCATGCTTCGTCTGTGTCTTCGCAGAGCACTTTCAGGTCTTGAGCCATGCCGTCCTTCAGCGTGCATGTCCACACCTTATTATGATTCTGCGGGCGGTTCATCTGCTGAATCATCAGCGTGTTGGTGCCTGGGATGAACTCCATGCGTGGCAGGTAGTTCTCGCGTTCATCACCAGGGATGGGCAGCCAAGACGTCTTGCCTGTCTGCAGGTCAATGAAGCCAATCTTGACAGCAGAGTTTGTGGTACCTGCCTTGGGGTAGGGGAAGTGTTGGATGGTAGGGTAGATGTCATCTACGTTGTTGATGATGTCGAACCATCCTGTACCTGCGGTGTTACTACGCCAGAAGGCAATATAGCGGCTGTCGCCACTCCAACGGAAGCCATCGCGGCAGTCGAACTCCTCCTCATATACCCAGTCGAACGTTCCGTTGACGATGGTATCATTTCCGTCTGTCGTAATCTGCCGACGGTTAGCAGTTTCAAGGTTGCAGTCCTCCAGATAGATGTTGTTCTTTGATACGTATGCCACCTTGGTGCCATCAGGTGATATCTTGGCAAACATGAGTGAGGCTGTAGGCAGATCTGCTCCCAACTGACGCTGTTGCATACTTTCGCGGTCATACAGATAGAAATCACCACGTGTGGCATAGCGCCAGACACGTTGCCTGTTGGTAAATCTCAGAAGGAACCGCTCCTTGTCCGATTGTGTCTCGTCTGCGGCATCTTTTTGGTTTTCGTATGGCATTGCTTCGTTTTGGTCGAGCGCATCGAGGTCAATGTCAGGATAGTTGATACGGAAATTGCCTCCACTCATTGCTTCTTCAAGAGTGAGTTGCTTGGTTTGTGCCTGAAGAGTCAGAGCACAGATGGTGGCAAGTGCCACGGATAATAAGTATTTCTTCATATTATTTTATGGATTAATCGATTTAAAAACACGCAAAGTTACTGTTTTTTCTGCTTTTGAACAAGAAAAACAGAAAAATTTGTGTAAATTTGCAGGCAGTAACAAAAAAGTTGAATAAAATGTAGTTATTTATTAGTTGTTGCGTCATATAGGTGTAATAGCTAATACAATCAGTCGACATGGAAGCTAACGAGAGAGAATTTGCAGGTATTGTGCGGAAGCATAAGAATACAATCTACACGGTGTGCTATATGTTTTCGAAGGATGAGGACGAGGTGAGCGATCTCTTCCAGGAGATTCTTATCAACCTGTGGAAAGGATATGAGAAGTTCCGTGGGGAAAGCAGCTTGAACTCGTGGATCTACAAGGTGAGCTTGAATACTTGTATCTCGGCCGACCGCAAAAAGAAGAAGATGGGTAAGAAGGTGGACCTCTCGGTAGGCTCGAATCTCTACGAGGATACTGACCAGGACACGAAGCAAATCCGTCAGCTCTACAGCCGCATCAGTAAGTTGGGTGTAATCGACCGCGCCATCGTGCTGCTGTGGCTCGACAATCTTAGCTATGACGAGATTGGCGAAATCGTGGGCATCTCGACGAAGAACGTGTCGGTGAAACTCGTGAGAATCCGTGAACAACTGAAAGCGATGAAGGGTTGAAAAATTGAAGTTAATGACTACATTGATATGGAACGTATGAACGAAACAAACGAATTGGAAGAGATGCGTGCCCAGATGGCATTGCTGAAGGAGAAGCTCGACAAGGAGGAAATCCTGACAGACAACCTGCTGAAACAGGCGATGACCGGCAAGATGTCGACCATCAACCGCTATAAGTGGATTACGCTGTTTGCAGCCCTCTTTGCGTTGACATTCGGAAATCTGAGTTGGTATGGCATCGGCCTGCCTTTGCGCTTCCTCATCGGAACGTCGATACTGATGGTGGTATCCGTTGTGGCTACATGGATCATCCATGCTAAGATGGACGAGGAGGACATCATGAACGGCAACCTCTTGGAGGTGGCGAAGAACGCCAAGAAGCTGAAGATGCAGTACATCACCTGGCAACGTATTGGTTGGCCCGTGATTGTGGTGTGGCTCGCGTGGTTTGCCTACGAATTGCTGTCGCTGAATCATGACAAAGAATATCTCGTTGGACTGCTCATCGGGTGCGCCATCGGCGGCATCATCGGCGGCATCTGGGGACACATGATGAACCGCAAGGTGCTGAAGACATGCGACGACCTCATCAAGCAGATAGAGGAATAGTCCCCCAACCCCCTTCAGGGGGAGTTTTATTGTATATTATACATCATTAATTATACATTACATATGAAACGTTTTACATTATCAATGATGCTTGTGGCTGTCACCTTGATGGTGTTGGCACAAAAGCAAATTCCTCTGCTCGATACCGCTCCATACGATACGATTATGGACGGAAAGAAAGTCGCACTCTACACAATCACGAACGGAAAGGTGGCTGCACAGATTACCAACTACGGCGGTTTCATCGTCGGCCTGTTCGCTCCTGACAAGGAGGGCAACTATGCCAACCTTGTGACCAACTATCCCAACATCCATCAGTATCCGCGCTACAACCTTGGTATGGTAGGCCCAGCGCTCGGACGCTTTGCCAACCGTATTGCCAACGCTACGTTCTCGCTCGACGGCAAGGAGTATCAAGTGACGAAGAACAGCGGACAGCACATCCTGCATGGAGGTAATCAGGGCTTCGACCACACGGTGTGGGACGTAGTGAAAGCTGATGAGAAAGAACTCGTGATGAAGTGCGTCCTTGCCGACGGACTTGACGGATTCCCTGGCACGCTGACCACGACGCTCACTTATTCCATCACGAAGGATAACGGCCTCTCTATTGCCTACGAGGCAGAGACCGACAAAGCAACCGTAGTGAACCTGTCGAACCATTCGTACTTCAACCTGAAGGGTGTGGGCAATGGCGACATCCTTGACCACATGCTCACTGTCTTTGCTGATAACATCACAGAGACCGACCGCATGGGTATCCCTACAGGCAAGCTGACTCCTGTGGCCGGCACGGCTTACGACTTTAACAAGCCTGTGAAGATTGGCGACCGCCAGGTGGCTATGCAGGGAGGTTTCGGATTCGGCTTCGGACAGCGTGTGGAGATTCCTGAAGGAAAGGTGCGCAACTACGACAACAACTTCTGCCTTACGCACAAGACCGCGAAGGTAGAGAAAGTCGCAGAGCTTTACAGCCCGGAGTCAGGTCGCGTGATGGAAGTATGGAACGACCAGCCAGGCCTTCAGGTCTATACTGGTGCGCGTACCGCTATTGCTCTTGAGTCGCAGAAGTATCCTGATTCACCAAACCATCCCGAATTCCCATCCACTCGCCTCAATCCAGGCGAGAAGTATCATCACACTTGCATCTACCGCTTCGCCGTGAAGTAGTATATATATAAAAATAAGGAGTGAACCTCTTAGGGCGGGGAGCTGCATGGCTTCCCGTTCTTTTTGTGGTAGAAATTTGTTGAAAACGAAAATGTAACCGAAATGTAACCACTCTTTTTATTGTCGCACGCGAAATTATGCGTATCTTTGCACTCGGAAAACTCAAACGCAAGAAAATATATGACGATTGGAATTATATTCACACTGCTCGGTTCGCTGGCGATCCTCATCTTTGGTATGAAGACGATGAGCGAAGCGCTGCAGAAAATGACAGGACCGAAGTTGAGACACGTTCTGGCTCGTATGACCACCAACCGTTTTACGGGAATGCTTACAGGAATGGGGGTCACAGCGTTGGTGCAAAGTTCGACGGCTACAACGGTGATGACTGTCTCGTTTGTCAACGCCTCGCTGCTGACACTGGCGCAGGCCATCAGCATCATCATGGGGGCAAACATCGGTACGACACTGACGGCGTGGATTATGTCGGCTGGCTTCTCGTTCAACATTACCAACTTTGTGTGGCCGGTATTCATTTTTGCCATGTTCCTCATCTACAAGAAGAAGCACGAGACTGTCGGCTATTTCCTCTTCGGCATCGCTTTCCTTTTCCTTGGCTTGGGTACGCTGCGCCAGACAGGTATCGACATGAACCTCAGCGAAAACGAGGCAGTGCTCAATTTCTTCAGTTCGTTTGACCCCGACAGCATCTTCACCACTCTGTTGTTCCTGCTTATCGGTGGCATACTGACCATGTTCGTCCAGTCGTCGGCAGCTGTGATGGCCATTACAATGATACTCTGCTCCTCGGGTGCTCTGCCCATCTATCAGGGTATTGCATTGGTGATGGGCGAGAACATCGGCACGACTGTCACTTCTAATCTCGCAGCCCTCACCGCTTCCACTCAGGCCCGTTGCGCTGCCTTTGCCCACATGTTCTTCAATGTCTTCGGCGTCTGCTGGATGTTGTGCGTGTTCCACCCCTTTGTCAATTTCATCTGCTCATTGGCCGGCTACGATACTGGCATGGACCGAGCTACTACCGCTCACGATGCCTTCATCGCCAACGCCGCCCGTCTGAGCGTAGTGCTCGCCACTTTCCACACATGTTTCAACATCGTCAACACTTCGCTGCTCATCGGATTCATCCCGCAGATTGAGCGCATCGTGAAGTGGGTCATCAAGGACAAGCCGCAGGAGGCCAAGGCCATCAGTCGTCTGCAATATATCGGCAATGGACTGATGGCAACCCCCGAAATCTCCGTTCTTCAGGCGCAGAAGGAAATCATCCATTTTGCCGAACGTATGCAGCGAATGTTTGGAATGTCACGCGTCTTGCTCGACGAGAAAGACAAAAAGGAATTCGACCGCCAATACGAGCGCATCGAAAAGTACGAGGACATTGCGGACAATATGGAGATAGAGATAGCCAAATATCTGGAGGAAGTCAGCAATGAGCGCCTGTCGGACGAGACGAAGGGTAAAATCAGCAACATGCTTCGTCAGATTGGCGAGCTGGAGTCCATCGGCGATGCCTGCTATAAAATGGCCCGCACCATTAAGCATCGCAGGGACGCGCGGGAGGACTTCACTGCCCAGCAGTATGACCATCTGCACGACATGCTGCGGCTGGTGAACGAGGCATTGACGCAGATGATGATTGTTGTCAGCGGACGTCGCGAAGACCTGACCATCGACACCTCACTGGAGATTGAGCGCGACATCAATGCGCTGCGTGATCAGCTGAAAGCCGAAAGCATCCTCGAGGCAAGCAACAACGAATACTCCTATGCGCTTGCAGCCTTCTATAGCGACATCATTTCCGAGTGTGAGAAGCTGGGCGACTACGTGATGAACGTCGTCGAAGCCCGTCTTGGCAAACATTTGCTCAGCTTCAGAGGCTTGCAGTTGAACCTCGACCGCAAGACCGTCACCATCGACGGCCAACCTGCCAACCTCACACGCACCGAGTTCGCATTGCTCAGTCTGCTTCTTCAAAATCGTGGCCAAGTTCTCTCGCGTCAGCAGCTTATGGACAGCGTATGGGAAGGTGTCGTCGTCACCGACCACACCGTCATCGTTCACATCACTCGTCTGCGTAAGAAACTTGGTCCTTATGCCAACAACATTGTAAGTCACCAAGGCTTCGGCTACGTATTCGAGGTGGAAAAGCAACGATGAAATGAAAAGCGCAATGGCTGTCGGAGCAGTCGGGACAGCAAAAGTTGTCCACGGAAAGCAGCCCCGACCCTCAGGGCAGCAAAAAGTTGTCCACGGAAAGCAGCCCCGACCCTCGGGGCAGCAAAAAGTTGTCCACGGAAAGCAGCCCCGACCCTCGGGGCAGTAAAAAGTTGTCCACGGGAAGCAGCCCCGACCCTCGGGGCTGGTTGCCGTGGACAATGTTGAAGATTATCAGAACCAAAAAAGGAGCCGCGTGGCTCCTTTTTTATTTGTCTTTCAGCAAATCGGGACGGAGGCGCTTGGTGCGCTCGAGCGATTGCTGGAGTTCCCATTCCTCTATCTTGGCTTGGTTGCCGGAGAGGAGGATTTCGGGGACTTTCCATCCTTTGTAGTCGGCAGGCCGGGTGTAGATGGGGGCGGCGAGGAGGTTGTCTTGGAACGAATCGGAGAGGGCGCTCTGTTCGTCGCCTATGGCTCCCGGAATGACGCGGACGATGGCGTCGGCCATGCATGCGGCTACGAGTTCGCCGCCGGTAAGTACGAAGTCGCCAAGGCTTACTTCACGGGTGACGAGATGCTCGCGGATGCGGTAGTCGATGCCTTTGTAGTGGCCGCAGAGAATGATGATGTTGCCCTTGAGTGACAGCTCGTTGGCCATCGTCTGATTGAACTGCTCGCCATCGGGGGTGACGAAGATGACTTCGTCGTAGGGGCGCTCTGCTTTCAGTGCAGAGATGCAGGCGTCGATGGGCTGGCACTGCATCACCATGCCTGGGAATCCGCCGAAGGGGTAGTCGTCGAGCCGCCGGTGCTTGTCCTCGGTATAGTCGCGGAGGTTATGCACGTGTATCTCAGCCAAGCCTTTTCGTTGTGCTCGGCCAAGGATGGACTTGTCGAAGAATCCGTCGAGAAGTTCGGGGACTGCGGTGAGGATGTCGATGCGAATCATGGAAGGGTGGGGGCGTCTGTTATTCTACTGTTACTGATTTTGCGAGGTTGCGGGGCTGGTCTACGTCCTTGCCCTTGCAGATGGCGATGTGGTAGGCAAGCATCTGCAGCGGGATGGTGGCGAGGAGCGGCTCGAGGCATTCGAGGGTGCGTGGCAACTCGATGTATTCATCGGCGAGGGCCTTGACGCTGGTGTCGCCTTCGGTGACGATGGCGATGACGCGGCCTCGGCGTGCCTTGATTTCCTGAATGTTGCTCATGAGCTTGTCGTAGAGCACGTTCTGGGTGGCGATAACCACCACGGGCATCTCGTCGTCGATGAGGGCGATGGGGCCGTGTTTCATCTCAGCAGCAGGATAGCCTTCTGCGTGGATGTAGCTGATTTCCTTGAGCTTCAGTGCGCCTTCGAGGGCCACAGGGTAGTTGAAGCCTCGTCCGAGGTATAGGAAGTTGTGAGCGTAGGTGAAGATACGGCTGATGTCGCGGATGTGGTCGTTGGCTTTCAGCACTTCTTCCATTTTGTCGGGGATGGCATTTAACTCGTTTACCATCATGGAGTATTGGTTGGAGCTGATGACCTTCTTCTCCTTTGCCAAAGCTAAGGCCAGCATGGTGAGCACGGTGACCTGACCAGTGAAGGCTTTGGTAGATGCTACACCGATTTCGGGACCTACGTGGATATATGAACCAGTGTCGGTGGCACGGGCAATGGACGAACCTACGGCGTTACAGATGCCGTAGATGAATGCGCCCTTTTGCTTTGCGAGCTGGATAGCTGCCAATGTGTCGGCAGTCTCACCCGACTGCGAGATGGCAATCACTACGTCTTCGTTGGTAATGACGGGATTGCTGTAGCGGAATTCCGAGGCATATTCCACCTCGACAGGGATGCCACAGATGCTCTCGATGAGTTGCTTACCGATAAGACCGGCATGCCAACTGGTTCCGCAGGCCACGATGATGAAGCGGCGGGCAGCGAGCAGGCGATCTTTGTAGTCGATGATAGCCGAGAGTTTCACGTGGGTTTGGTCTACGTTGATACGTCCACGCATACAGTCCTTGAGACACTCAGGCTGCTCGAAGATTTCCTTCAGCATGAAGTGTGGGAATCCTCCTTTCTCAATCTGGCCGAGCTTCAGGTCCACGGTCTTGATTTCGTGTTCGAGCGGTATGTTGTTGAAATCGACGATTTCCAGTTCCTCGTTGCGGCGAATGACGGCAATGTCACCATCGTTCAGATAGATGACCTTGTCGGTGTATTCGATGATAGGGGAGGCATCAGAACCCAGGAAGAACTCGTCTTCGCCAATACCTACCACGAGCGGACTGCTCTTGCGGGCTGCGATAATCTGGCCGGGATTGCTCTTGTCGAGAATGGCGATGGCGTAGGCACCGATGACGCGCTGCAACGACAGACGCACGGCTGTCAGCAGGTCTACGTTCTGTGACTTCTGCATATATTCGATAAGCTGCACAAGCACTTCCGTGTCGGTGGTGCTGCGGAACTTCACGCCGTGCTCCTCGAGCTGCTTCTTCAGCGTGATGTAGTTCTCGATGATGCCGTTGTGAATCAGCGCCAGATTGTTCGACTCGGAATAGTGAGGGTGCGCATTGGTGGAGTTAGGCTCTCCATGCGTAGCCCAACGGGTGTGAGCGATACCCACGCAGCCCGTCACATCCTTATCGCTGGCATACGCCTCAAGGTCGGCCACCTTACCTTTCGTCTTATATACCTGCAAATCACCACGGTCGGTGATGAGTGCCACACCAGCACTGTCATATCCTCGATACTCCAAGCGTTTCAGTCCCTTGATGAGTACGGGATATGCACGCCGTGTTCCTAAATATCCTACGATTCCACACATAGTCGTTTCGTTTTATTCTGAGTTTATGTTGTAATGCTCCTAAAAAGCGAAAGACTCTGTTTCAAAACGTCATGTTTCGATTGGCAGAGTCTTTGTTGCTTGTCTTTGAGTTGATTGCTCTAAAGTAATCCTAATTCCTTGAACGAATCCACGAGTGCTGAAACACAACGGTCAACTTGTTCCTTGGTATGAGTGGCCATAAGGGCTACGCGGACAAGTGTGTCTTGTGGTGCACAGGCGGGAGGGATAACCGGATTGATGAATACACCCTTCTCGAATGCTTTCTTTGTCACCTCGAAAGTCTTCTCCACGTTGCGTACATACAACGGGATGATAGGACTCTCGGTGTCGCCGATTTCGAATCCTGCATCGCGGAATTGCTTCAGTGCGTAGTTGGTAATCTTCCAAAGGTTCTCGATACGCTCAGGTTCTGTCTTCAGGATGTGGAGCGCCTCCCTTGCAGCAGCCGTAGCCGCTGGCGTGTTACTTGCACTGAAGATGTATGTGCGTGAAGTATGACGCAACCAGTTGATAGTATCGCTGTCGGCAGCAATGAATCCGCCGATCGAAGCAAGCGACTTAGAGAATGTACCCATGATGAGGTCTACGTCGTCGGTAACGCCGAAATGGTCGCACGTACCACGGCCGTTACGTCCGAACACACCAAGACCATGAGCTTCATCCACCATAATGCTTGCGTTGTACTTCTTCTTCAGTTCAACGATTTCAGGGAGTTTTGCTAAGTCACCTTCCATGGAGAAGAGACCGTCGGTAACAATCAACTTGATGGCCTCTGGACGACAGCGCTTCAGCTGCTCCTCAAGGTCGGCCATATCGTTGTGCTTGTAATGATAGAAGGTTGAGAATGCGAGACGACGTCCGTCTACGATTGATGCATGATCGCGGTCATCACCAAGGATGTAGTCGTTGCGACCTGTTAGGGCAGAAACTACTCCCGAGTTTACGGTGAAACCTGTAGAATAGACCAATGCTTCGTCTTTGCCGACGAATTCTGCCAGTTCATGTTCTAGTTGAATATGCAGGTCGAGAGTTCCGTTGAGAAAGCGTGAGCCGGCACATCCTGTACCATATTTCTTCAAGGCTGCAACAGCTGCATCAACGATTCTCTTGTCGTAAGTGAGTCCCATGTAAGAGTTGGAACCAAACATAAGAACCTTCTTGCCATCCATGATCACTTCCGTGTCCTGGTGACTGTCGATTTCTCTAAAATAAGGGTATATACCAGCCTCCATATACTTCTGAGGCTCTCTATAGTCCTTAAATCTGTCTTGTAACAAACCCATAATTTTCATTGAGTGTGAAGCCAAATCATCAAATATTTCACCAATATATAATATTAAGGTGTCATGTTTCACCTTGTCTTGGCAACACTCTTTTTATATTTATTTATTCGTATTATTCTAATATATCGTCATACGGGCTGCAAAGTTACGAAAAAAGTATCATACTCCACACTTTTTTTCAAAAAAAATGCTGTTTCTGTTAAAAAACATCTTCAAAAGGACTGATAACTCGTTCTTTTTTTCTACTTTTGCAAGCCGAATTTAGCAAAAGGTAGGCTAAAATAATCATTGACCATTGAAGAAAATCGTATTCATATATAATCCCATCTCCGGCGTTTCGGGTAAACGGATGATTGTCAGTCAGATCGAAAGTCGACTTGACAAGACGCTTTATTCTTACAACATCCGCAAGACTGAATATGCGGGTCATGCCACTGAACTGGCTCGTGAGGCAGTCTGCGAAGGTGCTGATGTGGTTTGTGCCATTGGTGGCGATGGAACCGTTAACGAAGTGGGACGTGCCCTCATCGACACGAATACTGCATTGGCCATCATCCCATCGGGGTCTGGTAATGGCTTGGCGCGCCATCTACATATCCCGCTCGACCCTATCAGCGCTATCGAACTTATCAACGAAGGTACCGTCCGCAAGATGGACTATGGTGTTATTAATCTCCATCCGTTCTTCTGTACTTGTGGGGTAGGCTTTGATGCATTCATTTCTGAGAAGTTTGCTAAGTCGAAGATGCGTGGACCGATTGCTTATATCGAAAATGTGTTGCGCAACGGACTGATTTACAACCCTGAGACCTATGACATCGATATGGTAAGCGAGGAAGAGGAGCACATCGTGCAGAAGGCTTTCCTTATAGCTTGTGGCAATGCTTCACAATATGGAAATAACTTTTACATCACTCCTCAAGCATCGGTGCGTGACGGTTTGCTCGATGTTACCATCATCCGTCCTTTCACACTAATTGATATTCCTCAGATGGCTATACACTTGATGGGCGGCACTCTTGATGACGATAGTCACATGAGCACCTATCGTTGCAAGAGTCTGTCGATTTATCGTCGACAGCCAGGAGCTATCCATTATGACGGCGACCCTGCTGAGGCTGCCAGCGAGATTGATATCGCCATTGTGCCAAAGGGCCTTTTATGTGTATGTCCCAAGGAAGAAGGAATGTTCGATGTGGCAGAGACCGTTCAGAATGCTATCGTAGAACAACTACGTCTGGCACAGATGCGTTCCGAGGAACTCATTAAAATTAACCGCCGTAACAATCGAAGATTGAGAGAGCAGACGCAAAGAAATACTAGGAAGCTACGCGAAGAAACCAAAAAACTGTTGAATAAAATAAAGAAATAAGCAAGGACCGAAGCCCTTGCTTATTTGCTTAATGGTGCTTAATGGCGCTTATGGGACTCATGGGGCCTATCGGCCTTATTGATTTTCTCAATCTTGAAGTCTGTAGCCGAGAACCATCCTGTCGTTGGTTCTACGCCTGTGATATCTTCAAGGGTAGTGATTCCGTAGGTGATGCAGGTTGGATGCTTGACTACGAGGTCTTCGATGGCCACATAGCTCCATCCATTACCTTTTTCCCAGTTGGCCTCGGCGATTTTCTTGAGGGTGTTGCGGCTCTTCTGGTTAAGCAGTTCTGCAGCCAGTTCCTGTTCTGAGGTAAGGTTGCTCATTGAGTCTATTGGAGTGCCCAACAACCATTGTGCCATTTCGTAGATTGTGCCTCCTTCATCGTCATATACAGGAATTTCTGCCAGATGATATTGTTCAGAGGGCGTATTTTCTCCAACGAGTGCAAAGATGAACTTATGGTCGTTGTTAGCTTTCACAGCAGCTGTGAGGCGATAGGTGCCAGGCTCGAGCGAATCTGTACGCTGGATGAGTACTCTTGCAGGAGTGCCGTCGCAATAGACATCGAGGTAGCGTGTGTTGCGATCGCCGTCTAAATAGTCACCTGTATAGGTGCAGCGGTTATCATCCACCTCGTCTGCTACGACCACGTTCCAACGACCTGCCTGGAGGAACTCCCATTCTTCGTCGGAGTGGTAGAAGCCGTCCTCACGAGTATGCTCTTTCTGCCATACTTCGTGTTCTGCATTACGAGCATCGCGTCTCATTTGTTCCAGATTTTCGAAGTGCCGTACTGACAGGATGATGAATACGATGCTGATGGTGATGGTAGCAACCCATCCGAGAGCCCACAGAACACGCTGCACATTGCCCATTGGTTTTGCTTTCTTGAACGAGCTGAGAGCAGAATGGATGCTGCAATAGAGTACGATGCCTACAGAGGTAATCATGGCCACACAGGCGATGATGAGACACCAGAAGAATGCGGTACGTTCCGAAACCCAAGCAGCGTTGACATAGCCGTCTAACAGCTCAGGAATTTCATTTGAAAATACCGTGAAGAGGATGGGGGCTGTGATGAGGCAACCAATAAAGTTAATGCCTGTAATGATTGCAATGATGATGGACATGATACCTGTGAAGATGCTCCATCCGCTAAGGTCGCTCTTCTTTGTATATGCCACACTTTGCTGCTTCACTTCGCTTGTTAGGTTCTGTGGAGTGACAGGCACACCTCTCATTCTCAGGCTTTCCTCAGGCGTTACGGCTGCTGGGATGCAGAGACCAAGAACGAGGTAGATAATCTCTGGTATGAATGCCGCAGGAATAAAGAAAATAAAGATAGGTCCGCCAAATATGATGGAGATTAATGTCGAAAAGACAAACCATCCGATGCACAGCAGGGCAAACAGCCAGCGCAACGTGTTGGCACTAGTTCCTATGTAGTGGGCTGCACCAGAGAGTACACCGAAGAGTACGCTGTTTGTGGTGTCACGATAGTATTTTTTCTTATTCAGCAGTTCGTGCAGGTGGGTTGCTCTTTGCTTCTGCTCATTGGTTGTGCTGTTTCCCTTTGAGGTTTGGTCATCGCTTTCCGTGATGTCCTTCACATCACCAATTTGGCTGATGATGCCCTGAACGTTTTCTATGGTGATGGCCTGACTGCCACCAGCCATCAGTTCGTCGAAGAGTTCTGCGATGCGCTGCTCGATGTCGTCGGCAATCTCGCTACCGCCTTCTTGTTTCATGAAATAGTTGCGGAGCGTCTCCGTGTAGTGGCTTAGGAGCTCGTATGCGTCTTCATCGATTTGATAAAGGCGTCCGCACAGGTTGATTTGTATATTCTTTTTCATTGTTTCTTAATAATTATTGTGGTTATTAGGTCTTGTCTTATAGGTCTTATTGGCCCCATAAGTTTTTTAGTTTTAGCCGGTAATAGTGATAAACTTCTCGAAATTCTTTCTCTTGGTTGCATCCATGATGAGGAAGAGGTCGATGAGCCACCAAATACCGCAGCCACCACCTGTCAACAGTTTACCGATACCAAGACCGATGTCGCCGATGAGGAAACGGTCAATACCAAGTTCTCCGACTATAACAGAAAGGATGATAGCCAATACAGGATTTGTATAGTCTGTAGCCATGATGGCCATCTCGTTTTCTGATGACATATTCGCCAGACGTTCCCTAATTATCGGGAGTGATTCTACAGGGAAATTGTCTCCTTTTGTTGCTATGAACAAATGTATTTTTTCTGCATCCATAATCTTATTTACTAAACTAATTCAACAATCTTTAAACTACAAACTTTAAACTCTCAACTTTATCATGTGCACCGTATTTTCTAGTTCGTTCCAGGCGATGTCCATCTGCTGCAAGGCTTCGCGTCCTTCGTCTGTCAATACATAATACTTGCGCGGAGGCCCTTGAGTGCTTTCCTGCCATTCGTAAGAGAGAACCCCGTCATTCTTCAGTCGAGTAAGAAGAGGGTAGAGCGTGCCTTCCACCACCAACAAGTTGGCTTCCTTCAGCCTTTGGATGATGTCGGAAGTGTAGTAAGGCTTTTCGTTGAGAAGAAGCATGATGCAATAGTCGAGCATCCCCTTCCTCATCTGTGATTTTGCATTGTCTACATTCATTTTTTCTTTGTTTTTTAATACATTTTGTTTTAGCCAGTACTGTTTTACGCTGCAAATCTATGCAAAATATTAATACCTTGCAATACATAGTACTAAAAATCTTTTGTTTCTTAACATTATTTAACTAAAACGAGTCGCTTTTGCTCTTTTTGCCCCTCCTTTAAAGCAAAAAAAGAGAGCCGAAGCTCTCCCTTTCATGTGATTATTTTTGTGTCATTAATGATTCATGATGTAGTCGTAGATGCGGAGTACGTCTTGGGTGTCGACAATACCATCTCCATTGATGTCGAATCCATTTCCATCTCCTCCAGTTTGTATGTATTGATAAATGCAAAGCACATCCTGAGTGTCGACCACTCCATCGCCATTCAAATCTTCGCTGACGGCTGATTGGTTCAGGGTAGACAGGCAGATCCATCCGAAACGGTCTGCGCTGGCTAAGTCGTTCTTGAAGTTACCTGCTGAGGTGTCGACATTGCGGATGATGCGTGTGCCATATATGAGCGTTTTGCCCGTTTCGTCTATGGTAGTGATGTCTATAGAGCGACGCAGGACGGTAGCTGCAGGGTAGTTGAAGGTTTGCAGGGCACCAAACAGTAATGGATCGTCGAATGCCAACGAGTCAGCGTTCTCCGGAATGGTACCATCGAGGTTGTTTCTCTGGAACACGACTCTGTGTGGTGATTTGTTACCATAGATGGGTTCGTTGCTGATACCGGCGCTGATAAGCATATTGTTGGCAATCTTTGCCTGTCCTGTAGTACAAGCCAAATAAAAGACGTTCTGGTTTACAGCGATACCTTTGCCCACACCGCCTTCGTAAAGCAAGATAATCTTGAAGCCAGTATTGGTGACGTCCCAAATGCGGATGTTGAGGGTATTGGTCTTGATATTCGGTCGGGCTTCGGCAATCACAACAGGCATGACTCCTTCAGGGAATGGCTGTTGGAAAGTGACTTGAACGGTGTCTGACTTTACTTTAGTGATACCTACTTCTATGTCCATTGCACCATATTTATAATTACCTGGCGTGATAGCCAAGAATGGGATGGTTTCCTTTGCGCTGAGTGTCTGTGAACCTGAATATGCCCAAGGTGTCATCATATAGGTAAATGACTTCGTTGAGGCTTTGTCGATAAGGGTCACTGGGTTCATCGTAGCATTTTTATTAGATGCAACACCCATGAAGACAGCAGGGGAGGCACTCATCGATGGGTTGAAATTGACGGTAATGGCATCGAGGTCAGTCACATCGAGTTTGCCGTACTGAATCGTTTCGTTACCAGCCGATGCTGTGACACTGACAGATGTGGCACCAGAGTACTTTGGAGTCTTGTTGCCAATAGGGTAGGCTGCGATACGATAATAGTTCGCTCCAGCCACAGCATGTGTATCTGTGAATGTATAGCTGGCACCTGTCTTCGAAGATGCGTCTTTGAGTTTCACGTTGCCAATCCATACATATTTATTGGTTCCTGGACGCATACATTCCACGGTTAGCGAATCGAGCATGTCGCCATTTGGGTCGTCCCATTTCAACGAGCAATTGCTTGTGGAAGTATTATATGTGGCAGTGAGCGATTGAGGTTTGAGACATACCACGTTTGGCACTTTCTGAATCGAAGCATTGTAACCCATTCCTTCATCCATATTCGCATAGTATTTCCCAAGCGTAGAGAGTTGCCCGTCTTTGTAGATCTTCGATGCGTCAGCCTCACTGTTCCAATAAGCATAACGTTCCACATATTTGCTGGCATTCAGGATGTCAAGGATGGGTTTGGTGCCTTCATAACATTTCTGCTGATTGGCAGCAGAGAACGAATCCTTGCCATCAGGAGCTTGGGCAAAGATACCTCCGCTGCTCCAGTTGCCGGCATTCCAACTGGCTCCCCATACCCATTCTGAAATCCAGATAGGACGGCCGCCGTAGCTGCTGTAATAACCGCTGAAATCATTGAAACTTGGGGCACCCCAATAGCAATGGAGGTCGAGCAAGTCACATCGCCAACCACGTGCATCGATTGAATCAATGAAAGCACGAAGATGTCCCCAACTACCGTCATGCGAACTCTCAGAGCAAAGTCGCATACCTGTACGCATCAGGTTCTGCCAGTTGTCGAGCACCACATCAACACTCTGCGGATGATCGTCAGCACTATTACCTGGCTCATTGTTAGTCTTCATGTGACAAGAACCGGTAACCCCTCCACAAGTTGCTACAGGAGGCCAGTCTTCGTATATATGATTAGGTACCCATTCCACATCGGGAAGATTGCTTTCATTACCTTGTCCCCAGTCGTAACACCAACTGGAGTTTACTGCAGCATTGGCGTTGTAGTTGCCATTGCTGGCCAATCCTGCCTTGTGGGCATTATACCATTTGAACAGACGATACGATGACACACGCCCGTTCATATTGGCAGGAAGGTCCATCTCAAGGTCTTCCTGATCGGCAATGAAACAGCGACTATAGCCCCATCCGCTTTTCCCCAGCGCAAAAGTGACCATATAGCCACGTTTCAACTTAAACGATTGGAAATTATTGTTCAGCATAGCAGAGGACAAGTCTTTCATGAAACCGCCGTTGCTGCCTTCTGTATAGCTATTGCTTGATTCTCCTTGAAAGCCCTTCTCTGTGTAGCAGGTGAGGGGTTTGAAGTCTTTGCCGTAAGGAAAGACAATAGCTCCTCGATCATACATCCTCACTTGGCAATTTGTGCCGTTCACAGCCTTTTCTCCATTGATATAGATAAAGTTCATCCACGATTTGATGACTATACTGGGTTTGATGCGCTTGATGATGACCACAGCGTGTTCTGTGTTTTCGATATTCACACTGCCGGCAGTAGTGAATGGAGTCGCATCAGTAATGATGTAATCAACATTTTCTGTGATTGTTACAGCTGATGTTACTTGAGTGACTGTCTGCTTTTTGTTGGCTGCCGATAGATTTCCTGCAACCATACATAGGGCTAAAAAGATGGTAATCAATATTCTCATTACTTTGGAGATTTGATATGGTTTGCTAATTGTTTTCGTTGTGAGTGCAAAAGTAGTCATTATTTCCTGAATAACCAAAATATTCGCACCTTTTAGTTACGATTCTTACTTCTAAGTCCTCCTTTTTCCCATTTTTTGACTAAAAATATGCATTCTGCATTCTGCTTTATAAATTATTTCGTAACTTTGCACTCTAAAATGTAATTTTGATAATGGAATTTACTGCGCAACAGGTTGCGGCTTATATCAATGGAACGGTTGAAGGTGACATGAATGCCGTAATCAACAACTTCGCAAAAATAGAAGAGGGGGTACCGGGAGCCATCTCGTTCCTTGCCAATCCTCAATACGAACATTATATATACGAAACAAAGTCATCTGTTGTACTTGTCAACGAGGACTTCAAACCCACACAGCCTGTAAGTGCCACACTTATTCGTGTGAAGAATGCTTATGAGGCCGTGAGCCGTTTGCTGCAGCTCTACGAATCGATGAAACCCAAGCGTACTGGTATCAGTTCGTTGGCATTCATTGCTGAGACAGCCAAAGTCGGTAAGGATGTGTATATTGCACCCTTCGTGGCGATAGGCGACAATGCAGAAGTGGGTGATGGTGCAGAATTACACCCTCATGCCACGATTGGCGCACGTGCCAAGGTGGGTAGGAACACCATTATGTATAGCAATAGTGTCGTTTATCACGATTGTGTGGTAGGCAATAATTGCATCCTCCATGCAGGTTGTGTCATTGGTGCTGACGGATTTGGTTTCGCTCCAACAGCTGAAGGATATGAGAAGATTCCCCAGATAGGTATTGTAACTGTTGAAGACAATGTGGAGATAGGTGCCAACACTTGTATCGACCGCTCTACGATGGGTAGCACCATTGTACGTAAGGGCGTGAAACTCGACAATCTGGTACAGATAGCACACAACGTAGAGGTGGGAGCCAATACCGTGATGTCCGCTCAGGTGGGTGTGGCAGGAAGTGCGAAGATAGGCGAATGGTGTATGCTTGGTGGACAAGTCGGTGTGGCTGGACATATCACCCTTGGTGACAAGGTATATGCTGGAGCACAGTCGGGCTTGTCAGGAGGTCGAAAACTGAAGGAGGGTAATTGCACCGTGATGGGTTATCCTGCTATCGAGCATCAGAATTTCGCTCGCAGTGCCGCAGCATATAAGAATCTGCCCAATCTTGTGAAGCAGGTGAATGAATTACAAAAAGAATTAGACGAATTAAAAAAGATATGCAAAAACAAGTAACCCTGAATGACAGTTTTACAGTAAAAAGCAAAGGACTGCATTCAGGCAAGTTGATTACCGCTACATTCTGTCCGGCCCCAGAGAACTATGGCTATAAGATGCAGCGCATCGACCTTGAAGGAAGCCCCGTGATAGATTGTCTTGCCGATAAGGTAGTAGAGACAACACGTGGAACCGTTATCGCAGAAGGTGATATCAAGATAAGTACTATAGAGCATGCTATGGCTGCTCTCTACGCATCAGGAATCGATAATTGTCGTATTGAACTCGATGGCCCTGAGATGCCTATCCTCGATGGCAGCTCATTGATATTCATACAGAATATTCAACGAGTGGGTCTCAAAGAGCAGGATGCCGAGAAGCAGTTCAAGACACTTGAGCATGAAATTGTGATTGATGGCTCCAAAGGTGAACATATCGTGGTCAGTCCTGCCGACAAACTCAGCCTGGACATCACCATCGCTTTCGAATCAAAGATGCTGGCCAGTCAGTCGGCACAGCTTGATGATATTGCTGATTTCGCTACCGAGATAGCCTCTGCACGCACGTTTGTGTTCGTGAGAGACATCCAGCCGCTTTTCGAGTTGGGATATATCAAAGGTGGTGATCTCGATAATGCCATTGTGATTTACGAGAACCAGCAGTCACAGGAGCGATTAGATAAGTTGGCTGATGAGATGGGGGTTCCACATATAGATGCCACGAAACTGGGTTACCTCAACCGCCGTCCTTTGACTTGGCCAAACGAAATGGCTCGTCATAAGTTGCTCGACATCCTTGGCGACCTCGCACTCGTAGGACGTCCTCTGTTGGCAAAAGTGACGGCATACAAGCCTGGACACACCATCAATAATAAGGTAGCAAGAGAGTTGATAGTTAATAGTTAATAGTTGATAGTTCATAGATTAAGGAATATGTCAAAAATTAGTCCATTAGCATTTATTGATCCAGAGGCCAAGATTGGTGAGAATTGCACCATCGGCCCATTCTGCTTCATCGATAAAGGAGTGGAAATCGGGGATAACAATGAATTGATGAATAGTGTGACCCTGCTGAGAGGTACTACCCTCGGTAGTGGAAACATTTTGTTCCCAGGTGCTGTCATAGGTGCCATTCCTCAGGATTTGAAGTTCAAAGGTGAAGATTCGACGGTGGTCATTGGTGACAACAATAAGATTCGCGAGAATGTGACCATCCATCGTGGAACGGCCAGCAAGGGTGTCACCAAAGTGGGGAGCAATAACCTCATCATGGAGAATGCCCATATTGCTCATGATTGCGAATTCGGTAGCGGCATCATCATGGGTAATTCTACGAAGTTGGCAGGCGAGGTGAAGGTCGACGATAATGCCATCATTAGTGCAACCGTGTTGGTTCATCAGTTCTGCCGCATCGGAGGCTATACAATGATTCAGGGTGGTACTCGTACCAGTATGGATATCCCACCGTTTGTCATCGCAGCCCGTGAACCGGTTGCCTATTGCGGAATCAACCTTGTGGGATTGCGCCGTCGTAATTTCTCTACTGAACTTATCAGCGACATTCACAATGCCTATCGCATCATCTACAACAGCAACCTACGCATCTCTGAAGCTTTGCAGCAGATACGTGAGACCATCACAGTAGGACCTGAGATACAATATATCATTGATTTCGTGGGTGACTCGCGTCGTGGAATCATCAGATAGGTCCCCTCTGACTCCCTAAGGGGGAGAATTTTATTATCTAAATTGTAAATTATCTATTGATGTTATGATATACCGATTTATTATTATCTCCGACGAAGTAGACGACTTCATGCGTGAGATTCAAATAGATGCCGATGCTACATTCTTGGATTTCCACAAAGCAATCCAGGAGACCTGTGGCTATCAGGATGGAGAGATGACCTCATTCACCATTTGCGAGAACGGTTGGGAGAAATGTCAGGAAATCACCCTTGAAGAGATGGATACCGACAGCGATCAGGATTCATACGTGATGGCCGACACCCATATTGAGGATTTGGTGGAGGAAGAGCGTCAGCATTTGCTCTATACATTCGACCCTCTGGCAGACCGTTGTTTCTTTATCGAACTGGCAGAAATCATCACGGGCAAGTCGCTCAAAGCCCCGAAGGTGACTCGTAAGATGGGTGAGGCTCCTCAGCAGACTCTCGATTTCGACGAACTGTTTGCACGCAATCCTATTGACAGTTCAGCTGACCTCGATGAAGACGACGATATGTACGGCGATGGTATCGACGACGAGGAGATAGGACTTGAAGGATTGGAAATCAGCGACGGCAACCCTTATGACTGATACACTGGTTGTTCTTCTGGGCCCCACAGCCGTAGGAAAGACAGAGCTTAGCATACGACTTGCTAAGCTCTTGTCATGTGATATCATCTCAGCCGATTCGCGTCAGATATACAAGCAGATAGATATCGGAACGGCCAAACCCACAAAGGAAGAACAGCAAGAGGTGCGACATCATTTTATCGACATCCTGCCTCTCGACCAATACTACAGCGCTGCGCAATACGAGGCAGATGCGCTCCGTCTGATTGCATCGCAATCCGCAGCCCATCCCTGTCAGCTGATGGTAGGAGGCAGCATGATGTATATCGATGCCGTAACGAAGGGAATTGACGACATACCGACCATTGAAGACGAAACGCGTCAGCTGATGCATCATAAGTTCGAGACAGAGGGATTAGATGCTCTTTGTGCAGAGTTGCGGTTGCTCGATCCCGAATACTACGACCTGGTAGACAAGAAGAATCATAAGCGCATCGTTCATGCCTTGGAAATCTGTTATCAGACAGGCCGTACCTACACATCATTTCGTAAGAACCAAACGAAAGACCGTCCATTCCGAATCATTAAGATAGGATTGCGGAGAGAGCGTGACAACTTGTTTGCTCGAATCAACCGTCGTGTCGATCAGATGATGCAACAAGGATTGATGGACGAAGCCCGGCATCTGTATCCGCTTCGCCATCTTAATTCCCTCAACACGGTGGGCTATAAAGAACTCTTCAAGGTGCTGGATGGCGAGTGGGAACTTCCGATGGCAGTCGAACGCATCAAGAAGAATACCCGCGTCTATGCAAAGAAGCAGATGACGTGGTTTGCCCATGATGCCGACATACATTGGATTGATGTCGATAAACTGACGATTGAGCAGCAAATACAGCAAATTCGGGCGCTGTTGGAATGAAAAATGGCCAATGCTTATTGAACATTGACCATTTTTTTCAGTTTTTCAATTCTTTAATTCTTTAATTTTTAAATTTTACCTACCTTTGCAGCAAAGATAGTCATTTTCAGAGCCGCATGCGGGACTCGAACCCGCGACCTACGCATTACGAATGCGTTGCTCTACCAACTGAGCTAATTCGGCAAATCGGCCGCAAAGTTACGAAAAAAAATGAATAGAGAAAAGTGAAAAGTAAAAAATCTTGATTATACAACCCAAAATTGTGTCGAAATGAGGATTTATGTCATACTCGGTTTGTTTCTTGCTGCCTCGCTGAACGTCCAAGCACAGCGGCTTGAACTGCCTAAACCATTGAATCGGAGCGATGAGAAGTTGTTGGTACACGAAGGATTTACGTGTTCATTCAACACTTCCCGCCTCACTCCTACGTATGTAGCTTGGTGTCTGACTCGCGAACGTGTGAAGGGTAAGGTCAAACGTACCAATTTCTTTGATGTCGACCCTGCTGTTGATTACCGCTATCAGGTACGGCATAGCGATTATTCGGGTTCACGCTACGATCGTGGACACATGTGCCCTTCGGCCGATAACCAGCATAGCCAGAAGGCGATGGTAGAGTGTTTCTATATGACGAATATGTGTCCGCAGAGTCATGCGCTCAATTCGGGTGCCTGGAACGACCTTGAGATACAATGCCGCTCATGGGCACGCAACTATGGGAAGGTATATATTTGCACAGGCCCCATCTACGACAAGAAACCCTACCGGACAATCGGGGCGAGAAAGAGTCACAAAATAGCTGTGCCCGACCGCTTCTTCAAGGTGGTGCTGATGGTGGGCAAGACCACGAAAGCCATCGGATTTATCTATCCCAATGGTTCGGCCAATAAGGATATGCGCGACTATGCCGTGAGTGTGGATCGTGTAGAGCAGCTGACAGGGTTGGATTTCTTCTACCAGTTGAATGACAAGATAGAGAATCAGATTGAGAAAGAATGTAAACCAGGAGCATGGGGAATATGAAACAATGTAAAGACTTACGTATAGTAGCTGTGGAGCACCCGAACGACGGGTATGTGTTGCTGAAACTGACCGATGCAGAACCGCTGCCGGCAATTCGGGCAGGTCAGTTCGTGGAGATTAAGGTCGAGGGCAGTCCTCAGACATTTCTGCGCCGCCCTATCTCTGTGAATTTCGTGGATGAGGAGCGCAACGAGTTGTGGCTGCTGATACAGGTAGTAGGGGAGGGTACACGCCATCTGTCCCGTCTTCAGGTAGGCGATACGCTCAATGTGTTGTTCCCCCTTGGAAATGGTTTCACACAAGGAGTGTCGGGCGAGCAGGTGTTGCTGGTTGGTGGAGGCGTAGGCATCGCTCCGTTGTTGGAATATGCCAAGCAGCTTCGCCAAGTTGGTGCTACACCTTATTTATTATTAGGAGGACGCTCGGCAAGCAATCTCCTGCAATTGGACCTCTTCCGCCAGTACGGTGAAGTATATGTGACCACCGAAGACGGCTCGATGGGTGAGCAAGGTTTCGTCACCAACCACTCCGTCTTGGAATCGTTTGCTTCTTCCCCCCTCGGGGGGACAAGAGGAGGGGCTCGTATTTCCTGCTGCGGCCCCAAACCCATGATGATGGCAGTAGCCCGTTGGGCAAAGCAGCACGGAGTAAGGTGCGAGGTCTCATTGGAAAACCTCATGGCTTGTGGCCTTGGAGCCTGCCTCTGCTGCGTGGAAAAGACCGTCCGCGGCAATGTGTGTGTATGTAAAGAAGGACCTGTGTTTGATATAAATGAACTGACATGGCAGATATAAGAACAACGATAGCAGGATTGCAGATGGTCAATCCCGTGATGACCGCCTCGGGTACCTTTGGCTACGGCCTTGAGTTTGCCGATTTAGTCGACCTTTCGCAGATAGGTGGAATCATCATGAAGGGAACTACCCTCCATCCTCGTGAAGGCAACGACTACCCACGTATGGCAGAGACAGCCAGCGGTATGCTCAATTGCGTAGGTTTGCAAAACAAGGGCGTGGATTATTTCTGTGAGCATATCTATCCGCAGGTGAAGGACATCCCCACCAATATGATTGTAAACGTATCGGGCAGCAGCCCTGAGGACTATGCCGAATGTGCAGCCCGTATCAACGAACTGGAGCAGATTCCGGCCATCGAACTCAATATCTCCTGCCCTAATGTCCGACAAGGTGGAATGGCATTTGGTGTGACCACCGAAGGAGCCAGTCAGGTAGTCCGTGCTGTACGTAAAGTCTACGACAAGACCCTCATCGTGAAGCTCTCGCCCAATGTGACCAGCATTGCCGATATCGCACGTAGTGTAGAAGATGCAGGAGCCGATGCCGTCAGCCTTATCAATACCCTGATGGGAATGGCCATCGATATCGAGCGTCGCCGTCCACGTCTGTCCATCAATACAGGCGGATTGAGCGGCCCTGCCGTGAAGCCCGTCGCCGTACGTTGTGTGTGGCAGGTGGCAAAAGCTGTGCAGATACCTGTGATTGGTCTTGGTGGCATCATGACCGCCGAAGATGCCATCGAGTTCTTCATGGCAGGAGCATCAGCCATCGAGATAGGAACAGGCAACTTCATCGATCCAGCTATCAGCGTGAAGGTGGCACAAGGCATCAGCGACTGGCTCGACCGTCATGGATGCAAAACTCTCGAAGCAATACGTGGGGTGATATAGGTGTGACGAATTGACACGAAGAGAGAATATGAAACAAATAGAAGTTGTAGCAGCAATCATCCAAAAGGAGGACCGCATATTTGCCACTCAGCGGGGATATGGTGAGTGGAAAGACTGGTGGGAGTTTCCTGGCGGGAAGATGGAGGCAGGGGAAACGCCTGTGGAGGCGCTGAAGCGGGAGATTCGCGAAGAACTGTCGACGGAAATTAGCGTAGATGAATTCTTTCGTACGGTGGAGTATGACTATCCAGCTTTTCATTTAACTTTGCATTGCTACCTCTGTTCCCTGCAGACAGACGCGTTACACCTGAATGAGCATGAAGCAGCGAAATGGCTCACAAAAGATGAACTGGACAGCGTGAAGTGGCTGCCTGCGGATTTGGAACTAATCGAAGCACTCAAGGTACATTAACTTACTTCATCATCCGCTTCAGCAGGGGGCAGAGGCAGAAGAGGAGGAGGGAGGCAGCGGCTGACATCACGACGAAAATGAGGAAGAAGTCGTGGAGGTCGGTGATGGGGATGCCCATCAGGTATTTGGTCTGCCCTTCCTCGGGATAGAGGGTGGCGAGACGGCCTGCTGCGAAGTTGCTGACGGAGGTGGCGAGGTACCAGATGCCCATCATAAGAGAGGCAAACCGCTTGGGTGAGAGACGGCTGACAAGGCTCAGTCCGATAGGGGAGAGCGACAGCTCGCCGAGTACCTGGATGAAATAGAGGCTGATAATCCACAGGATGCTGACTTTCAGTCCCGGCCCTACGTCTTTCACGCCGAAGGCGATGACGAGATAGGCCAATGAGAGGAGTGCGAGGCCGATAGCGAGTTTCTGAATGGAGTGGGGTTCGAAGCGTCCCATCTTCTGCCACATCCAGTTCATCACGGGTGCCAATACCACGCAGAAGAAAGCAGGGAAGGTCTGGAACCACGAAGTGGGCATTTCCCATCCGAAGAACGTCTTGTCGGTCTGCTGGTCGGCAAAATAGGTGAGTGAGCTGCCTGCCTGTTCGTAGGCTGCCCAGAAGAAGATGACGAAGACGGCCAGAATCACGATGACGAGCATGTGGACGTAGTCGGTGCGGGTGAGAGGTGGTCCCTCGGACCCCCCAACCCCCTTTAGGGGGAGTGTTTGGCTTTTCGCCAAGCCGATTTGGCGACCATCGGGTGTGACGAGGAAACGGTTTTTGAATGTCCAGAAGATGAGCATCGACAGGGAGATGACGATGCATGCGATGAGGAATCCCCAGCGGAAACGTCCTGGGTCTTGGAAGCTGCCTTCGAAGAGTCCGCAGACGAGTGGGGCGAGCAAGGCTCCGATGTTCACACCCATGTAGAAGATGGTGAATGCTGCATCTTTGCGGCGGTCGTCCTGCGGATAGAGGTCGCCTACCATCGTGGCGATGTTGGGTTTGAACAGTCCATTACCGATGACCAGCATGCCGAGGCCTGATACCATGAACCAAAGTGCCAGGGTGTTATCGACCGTGGGGTCGATGGCACCACCTTCGACCTGTATGCTCGGCTGGATGAAACAGGCGCTGAGGAACATGAGGAACTGTCCGATGGCCATACAGATGCCGCCCGTGAGAATGCTACGACGATTGCCCCAATAGCGGTCGGCGATGTAGCCTCCGATGAGTGGGGTGAGATAGACGAGACTGGTGAAGGTGCCGTAAACTTCTGCGGCGCGAGTCATGGTGAACAGGGCTGCCACCATATAAAGCGTCAAGAGCGCTCTCATACCGTAGTACGAGAAACGCTCTGACATCTCTGTTACGAATAACAGGTATAGGCCTTTAGGGTGAGAATTCAATTTTTAAATTCTTAAATTTTTACATTTTTCTCACGCTGTCATCTTCTTGAGCTTCTTCAGCAGTGCGAACATTACGATGGCACTGATGACACAGAGTCCGATGAGGATGCCCCAGTTGGCCATCAATGGAATCTTGTTCCACAGCATTGATGGGATGGAGCTGAGGTAGTTACCGATGGCGGTTGCTACGAACCATCCACCCATCATCATACCCTTGTACTTTGGAGGAGCTACCTTCGACACGAAGGAGATACCCATCGGTGAGAGGAGCAACTCTGCGAGGGTGAGGGTGAAGTAGGTGGAGATGAGCCATGATGGTGACAGGATGCTCTGGGTCTTGTCGCCGAGATCCATTGGTGAGATGAGGTCGGTAGAAGCCAAGGTGATGACTCCGAATCCGAGTGCGGCTACCAACATACCCCAAGCAATACGTGCAGGTGCACTTACTTCCTTACCCTTGTTTGCCAAAGCTCCGAAGAACGCCATGCTGAATGGTGTGAGGGCTACGACGAAGAATGGGTTGAACTGCTGGAAGTCGGATGGCTGTGCGTTGTATGGGTCGCTCATGCCTAAGTAGAGGGCGATAGCGGCACCAATACATACGAGGGTGAGTACGCCACAGATGACACGATTCTTCGTGGTCTTCGACTGGAACGTGCCGAATCCTGTATAGACAGCAACTGCGAGCAGCGCAAGACTGAAGATGCTGAAGCCGATACGCATACCTCCGCTGACACTCAGGTTGGTGTATTTCTTAGCGAAGAAGGTGAGGGCTGAACCGTTCTGATGGAAGGCCATCCAGAAGAAGATAACAACAGCGAAGACGAGCAAGAGGGCGATGATGCGGTCTTTGGTCTGCTTTGGTGTCAGTTCCTCAACAGGTGCAGCAGCTGCCTTTGCCTGCTTGGCAGTCACATCGGCGTGCTTGAACCAATTGCGGAAGATGAAATAAATCAACGCAGAGAGGATGAGTGAACCGCAGGCTACGCCGAAGCAAAGTCCGTAAGCACCATAGAGCACCTTAAGGTATTCTGGGTCTTGGTTGGCTGCATCATATACCATATTGTACTGTGCCAGATACTGGTTGGTGATGTAGCTGGCCATAGCTGGAGCAAACATCGCACCGATGTTGATGGCCATGTAGAAGAGGCTGAATGCTGCATCACGCTTGTCGGAATACTTGGGGTCATCGAACAGGTTACCTACAAGTACCTGCAGGTTGCCCTTGAACAGACCTGTACCGATGGATACGAGTGCCAGACCTCCGAACATGGTGTACATACCTACGTTGTCGGCAGCAGTTGGAATGGCAAGTCCCAGATAACCGAGGAACATGACAATCATACCGATGGTGACACACTTTCCGTAACCAATCTTGTCGGCAATCATACCGCCGAAGAGTGGAGAGAAATAAACGACTGCAAGGAAGATGGCGTAGACGTTACCTGCAACAGATTCGTCCCAACCGAATTTCGCCTGCATGAATAATGCGAAGATGGCCAACATGGTGTAGTAGCCGAATCGTTCGCCTGTGTTTGCCAATGCTAAGGCAAACAGACCTTTTGGTTGTCCTTGAAACATAATATACTATTTTTTAATATTTGCTTGCTCGAGTCCATAGCCTTTCTTCTTGTCTTCCATCTTCAGCATAATAGCAATGACGATGGAGATGACGCCGCAGATGGCGAAGATGGCCATAGAGGTGGTGTAATCAGTTACGTCGTTAGCATCGGTGTTCGCCTGATTGACCTTACCAATCATAACAGGAACCATCGAGAGGCCGATGTTCTGGATATAGAAGATGACGGCATAGGCAGTACCTAACAACTGCATAGGGATAATCTTCGGAACGGATGGCCACATGGCTGATGGAACCAATCCGAAGGCAATACCCAGCAGAATCATGGCTGCGATGGCTACGACTACAGATGTTACTGTAGGGATGGCAAAGATGCCATGAACGATGGTCAGCAGGATGGAGCCAATCACCATGAGGGTTGCGCCCTTACCGTATTTATCATAGATAGAACCAAAGAGCGGTGTGAGGAAGATAGTGCCGAATGGGAGCATAGCAGGGATGAGACCAGCCAACTCTGGGTCGATACCGTACTTGGTTACCATCAGTTTGGTTGCGAACTTGAGGAATGGGAATACGCCTGCATAGAACATCAGACAAAGGAGGGTGATGAGCCAGAAGCCTTTGTTGGTGAAGATAAGCTTCAGGTCGGCAAACTTGAATCCCTCTTCTGCCTCTGCAGCAAGGGCTTTCTCCTTGTCGAACTTCTTATCCATCACACAATAAACAAGGTAGCTGATGAGACCTGCACACAACAAGGCTGCGCCAAGTCCTACAGATGCAGACACGCCACCGAACTTCTGTGCGAAAGGCAAAGCGAGCGCAAGGGCACCTGCAGTACCGATACGAGCTAACGCTACCTGAAGTCCCATAGCAAGTGCCAACTCATGGCCTGTGAACCACTTCACGATGACTTTAGACACCGTGATACCTGCGATTTCACAACCTACACCATAGATGGCAAAGCCCAAACAGGCAATGATGACCTGCATAGGGTAGCCGAACATCTCACCTTCGAAGTCGTTGCCGACTGCATACCACTTGATGAGTGCTCCACCAAACATGAGAACTGTGGACATGATGCCTGTGAAGCGGATGCCGAACTTGTCGAGGATGATACCTCCGAAAAAGAGCATCAGCAGGAACACATTGAAATAACCGTAGGATCCTGAGAAGAATCCGTAGTCATCAGGACTCCATCCAAGACCTACACCATCGGCACCTTTAGCTGCTGTGAGCATAGGTTCGAGCGGTGACATCACGTCTGTGAAAAAGTAAGCGAACATCATTGTGAACGACACGATGATAAGGGCTGTCCAGCGGGCAGCTTTCGATTCGCTGAGTTTCTTTTGAATTGCTTGTGTCATAATATCATTTATTTTAACTATTTAACCGTTCACTATAAACTCATTCAACTGACTTTAAACTATCAACTCTAAACTATCAACTTTATTCTTTGGGGGAGTTAGAGGGGGTCTTCAACCACCTATCGAGCCAACGGAAGTAAGTGCGCTGCCAGAGGATGCCGTTCTGTGGTTTGAGTACCCAGTGATTCTCGTCAGGGAAGAGCATCAGCTCGGCAGGGATACCCTGATAGCGTGCTGCGTTGAAGGCAGCGATGGCTTGTGAGGATACGATACGGTAGTCCTTATCTCCATGAATACAGAGGATAGGTGTATCCCACTTGTCTACGAACTTATGTGGTGAGTTGGCGAACGAACGTGCTACAGCAGGGTCGTCCTTATGCCAGAAAGCACCTCCGAGGTCCCAGTTGGTGAACCAGGCTTCTTCGGTCTCTAAGTACTGCTGCTCCACATTGAAGATGCCGTCGTGGGCAATGAAGCACTTGAAGCGCTTGTCGTGATTGCCTGCCATCCAATAGACGCTGAAACCGCCGAAGCTGGCACCTACGCAACCCATACGGTCTTTGTCGATATAAGGAAGGGTAGCTGCTGCATCGTCGATGGCCGACAAGAGGTCTTGCATACACTGGCCTCCGTAGTTGGTACTGATATCTTCGTTCCACTTCGAGCCGAATCCAGGAAGTCCACGACGGTTAGGTGCTACGACCACATAGCCGTTTGCTGCCATAATCATCATGTTCCAACGGAAACTCCAAAACTGGCTTACAGGACTCTGAGGACCGCCTTCGCAGAACAGGAGGGTAGGGTATTTCTTCGTTTCGTCGAAGTTAGGAGGAAGGATGATCCATGAGAGCAGGTCGGCTCCGTCAGTTGCCTTTGACCAATGAGGAATGACGTCACCCCATGCTACGTTCTCTCTGAAGTATTTGTTCTCATCCGTCACCTGTGTGGCTTTTCCTGTCTGCTTGTCAACCAGATAGAGTTCGGTTGCCTCTTTCATCGACTGACGTGAGCAGAGTAGCTGATCGCCGCAAAGTGCTACGCCTGTGTAGTCGTACTGACCTTCTGTCAACTGCTTCACCTCTCCTTCGAGGTTTGTGCGATAGACGTGAGTCGTTCCTTGCCATACACCTACGAAATACAAGGTCTTGTTGTCTTTGTCCCAGCAATAAGCATCGACGTTGCTGTCGAACTGCTCAGTCACGTAGGTCTTGTTGCCAGTAGCCAACTCATAGATGCAGAGACGATTGCGGTCGCTCTCGTAGCCATCGCGTTCCATACTCTGCCAAGCTACATACTTGCCGTCGGGCGAGAACTGAGGATTGATGTCGTAACCTACGTTCAAATCAGTATCACCCTGCTGGTTCACAGCCTGCTGCTGCAGCGATTGGGTGTAATCCGTTTCAGGTGCTGCATAGTCTGCTGGTTTGCAGAGATTCTTGGTGCCTTTCGTTTCAACATCGAAGAGGAAGATATCAGAATCGGTGCTAACTGCATAGTCAAGTCCAATCTTGCAGCGACAAGTATAGGCGATGGTTTTTGAATCGGGTGACCAAGCCAGTTGCTCGATACCTCCGAATGGTTCCATCGGACACTCAAAGGGTTCTCCTTCAAGGATGTCGAACTCCTCACCGCTTTCAATGTCAAGTACGAATGGGTGTGGAATGCTTTCTACGTAGTGGTCCCAATGACGGAACATCACATCGTCGATGACCTTACCTGTAGCTTTTGGCAGGTCTTCGTATGGTTCGTTGATTGATTCATGGAACGGAATAGCGTGAATGACAATCGCTTTCTTGCCGTCGGGTGAAATGAGATAATCGTCCACGTCTTTCTCACACTTCGACAGTTGCTTGCGTCCGTTTCCGTCTGCGTTCATCACCCATATCTGGCTGACTCCATCTTTGTCAGCCGCGAGGAACGTAATATGTTCACCATTATTTATATATTTAGGTGCTGACTCGTTGGTAACAGCTGTAGTCAGTTGCTTCTCGTTCGTTCCATCTGTGTTGATGGTGTAGATGACGGTGTGGCTTTTGTTTTCTTCCACGCTGTAGTAGCTGACGTTGTATGCAACGGTCTTTCCGTCGTTGCTTGCATCGTAGCTACCTACACGTCCCATTGCCCAAAGCAATTCAGGTGTGAACTGCCCGTCTTTCACTTCAGGAGTCTGTCTGCCTATCATTGTTGTAGGCGCTTCGTTATTGCATGCTTCCATCATTGCTATTGCCATCAGACTAATGGCGATTAATCCTTTGTTCATAAGAGGTATATTTTAGGGTTTGCGTCTCTTGTTTTGTTCTTCTTGCTGCTAGCGCATCATCTCTTGTTGCTTCTCAGCCATAGCCTGCAGGCGTCCCATCATTGACGAGGTCTTCTGCACACCGCTGTTGTTGGCTTTACGCTCCTTGTAGCGGCGTTCGAGCTGCTCCAACAGTTTTTTGTCGTCAGTCGTCTTACGCAAGTACCACATCATGATGATAGAGATGAGACCTGATACGAAGTAGTAGTAGTTGAGACCTGATGAGTAGTCGTTGAAGGAGAAGAAGAATACTACAGGCATGAGGTATTGCATCCATTGCATCATCTTCATCTGTTGTGCCTGGTCAGGACTCATCGAGTCGCGCTGCTGACGCATCATAATCCACGTGTTGGCAACGGTAGACAAGCACCAGAGTACACAGAAGAGGCTCAGGTGGTCGCCGATTCCCCAGATGTGGGTGCCCCAGTTAATCACGTCGTCATACGTACTGAGGTCGTCAGCCCATAGGAACGACTGGCCACGCAGTTCGATGGCATTCGGGATGAAGTTGAAGAGGGCAATCCAGATAGGCATCTGAATCAGCATAGGCAGACATCCACCCATCGGGCTTACGCCATACTCTGAATAGAGCTTCATGGTCTCCTGCTGACGTTGCATCGCCTGGTCTTTGTCTGGATATTTCTTCGAAATCTCTTCAATCTTTGGCTTCAACACACGCATACGAGCACTTGAAAGGTAACTCTTGCGGTTGAGAGGGAAGATGGCGAACTTGATGACCAACGTAAGTATCAACAGCACGATACCCATGTTGATGCCCCATCCGGTCATGAAGTCGAAGAGGTAGAGCATGAAGAAGCGGTTGATGTACTTGATAAGCGGCCAACCTAAATATACGATACTCTGAAGGTCGAGGTCACGGTCGGAGTTACAGAGCTTTTCGTTTTCGCGCAAGGTGGAGAACTTGTTAGGACCAATATACATCTTCAACTGCGTAGGCTGTTTGCCTGACGGGTCGAATTCGGTAGCCACCTGAGCCTTATAGGTTTTCAGATATCCGTTTGATTTCTCTTTTTTATAACGAACCTGACTGAATAACTCAGGCTTGAAATCTTTGTCGGCAATGAGTATCTGGCTGAAGAACTGAGTCTTGAATGCCACCCATTCCAGACGTTCGTTTTCAAAGTCGGTCTCTTCTTCATCCGCACCAGCAGAACTCAGCTCGTCTGTGTCATCATCAGTTGTACGATAAGTGATGGTGCTGTAGCGGTTCTCGAAGTCGAAACCCTTCTCCTGCTGACGCATGTTCTCGTTCCATACGATATCGAACGACTTGGTTTTCGTTGAGAAGAATCCGTCAAGGCCGTTAGCTTTGACATTCATATTGAGGATATAGGAGTTGGGCAGAAGCTCGTAGCTGATGTCTATACTTCCGCCGGCTACAGGCATACTCATTGTCACGGCGTTCTTGGAAGCATCTTTGGGGGCAAAATAGAGTTCGCCTGTCTCGATGTTGTCATCCTTGCCGTCGAAGTTAAACTGCATCTCAGAGTCTCCTTGGTCGAACAACACCACAGGTCCGCCTTGTTGGTTCTTATAGGTAGGGTCTTTCAACTCTGCACGCGCCAACTGGCCACCTTTGTTCTGGATGGTGAGTTTCAGCAACTCGTTTTCGATGACGGTTGTCCCTTCGTTCTGCTGACGAGCGGCAAACAAGATGTTACTGGAGTCACTCTTCTGCTCCATTTCCTTTAATGCCTGCTTCTCTTCTTCTACTACTTTAATGCTGTCAGACTTCTGCTGTGCGACAGCTTGAACCACCTGTTCTTTCTGCATCTGTTCGGCTCTTTCCTTCTGTACCTTGCCTTCGTAGAACATAAAACCGAAGAAGACAATTGCCATCAGGATAAAGCCGATAACGGTATTTTTGTCGATATTCACGTCTTTATTATTATAAGAACCCCTCTCTTATCTCCCCCAAGGGGAGAAGATCAGACTCCCCTCATTGGGAGGGGGGTGGGGGAGGTTGTTTTATTCTTCTTTAATCTCAATTGCCAATTCGTCTAACTGCTTCTGATCCAAGGCTGCAGGGGCATCCAACATTACATCACGTCCGCTATTGTTCTTTGGGAATGCGATGCAGTCGCGGATAGAGTCGAGACCTGCGAAAATACTTACCCAGCGATCGAGTCCGTAAGCCAAGCCTCCATGAGGTGGAGCTCCGTACTTGAAGGCGTTCATCAAGAAGCCGAACTGCTCCTGTGCCTTCTCTGGGGTGAAGCCCAGAATCTCGAACATCTTTGCCTGCAACTTAGGATCGTGGATACGGATGGAACCTCCACCAACCTCGATACCGTTGCACACCATATCGTAGGCATCAGCACGTACCTCTTCTGGCTTCGTGTCGAGCAGGGCGATGTCTTCGTCCATAGGGTGAGTGAATGGGTGGTGCATAGCCATCAGACGGCCTTCTTCCTCGCTCCATTCAAACATAGGGAACTCAGTAACCCACAGCAAAGCAAACTTGTTCTTGTCGCGAAGTCCCAGTTGGTTACCCATCTCTAAACGCAACTCACAGAGTTGCTTACGGGTCTTCATGGCATCATCGCCACAGAGAATGAGAATGAGGTCGCCTGGTTTTGCATCCATCTTCACCTTCAGGGCATCGAGTTGCTCTGGTGTGTAGAACTTGTCGACACTCGACTTCACGCTGCCGTCTTCCTGTACACGTGCATAAACCAAACCTTTAGCTCCAATCTGAGGACGTTTCACAAAGTCGGTCAACTGGTCAAGTTGCTTGCGAGTATAAACGGCGCAACCTGGAGCACAGATACCGCCAATGTAGGCAGCACCATCGAAAACAGGGAATGTACCCAGTTTCAAGGTATCCATCAGTTCTACGAACTCCATACCGAAGCGCATATCGGGTTTGTCGCTACCGAATCGCTTCATGGCTTCAGCCCAAGGCATACGGAGGAATGGTTCGTTGAGTTCTACGCCACGCAGCACCTTAAACAGGTGTTTGGCCATTCCCTCGAAAGTCTGGATAATATCTTCCTGAGTGACGAACGACATCTCGCAGTCGATCTGAGTGAACTCTGGCTGACGATCTGCACGCAGGTCTTCATCGCGGAAACACTTTGCAATCTGGAAGTAACGGTCGAAACCGCTTACCATCAGCAATTGTTTCAAGGTCTGGGGACTCTGGGGAAGGGCATAGAACTGTCCTTTGTTCATTCGTGAAGGTACCACGAAGTCACGAGCACCCTCAGGAGTACTTCCGATGAGTACCGGAGTTTCAACCTCGATAAATCCGAGGTTCGACAGGTAGTTACGTACCTCGATACACATTTTATGACGCAACTCCAGATTCTTACGTACGTTCGGACGACGGAGGTCCAAATAGCGGTACTTCATACGAAGGTCGTCACCACCATCGGTGTTCTCTTCTATTGTGAAAGGAGGGGTGTCGCTCGCGTTGAGTACATTCAAAGTATCAACGATAATCTCGATGTCTCCTGTCGGAATATTACTGTTTTTGCTGTAACGCTCGTTTACCTTACCAGTGACCTGAATCACATATTCACGTCCCAACTTGTTAGCTTCCTCACAGAGGGGAGCATTCACTTCTTCATTGAAAACAAGCTGCGTGATGCCATAACGGTCACGAAGGTCAACAAACGTCATACCGCCCATCTTGCGAGTGCGCTGCACCCATCCTGCAAGTGTGACGGTCTGTCCTGTGTTGGAGAGACGAAGTTCTCCACAAGTGTGTGTTCTGTACATTTTTCTTTTATCTTTAACTTATTTCTTGAAAATCAATTTTCCGTTTTTGATATATAAGCCTTGGGTGGGGCTTTCTATCTTGCGACCTTGTAGGTCGTACCAATTGTCATCATTCACGTGATTCACTTCTTTGATGTCAGTAGTACCTCCCATGAAATCGAATGAGATTGTACCGTCATCAGCCATTTGAATATTGGTGATTGCTTTGTTGAGTATGGTTTGACCGACTTCGTTTGCGCTGTATACAGTAGCAGCTGGAGTCGATGTGTCTGTCAGTTCGCGATTTTCTGTCGTTTCATTAACAAATGGATAGGCCGCATCTGACAAATATCGGCAATTCATGCGGTGAGGACCTTTATATCGCTCATCGATAGGATATGATGATAATTCGGATTTCCATGAAGCGTAGTTTCGTTGATCAGCAAGCATCATCGTGAAGTGTAGGTGGTCTTCTTTCGAATAAAGATTATTCACGGTGTTGCCAGACCAGCGTTGAGCATTGTAGTCGACATAATATACAGCTAATCCTCGTCCAGGCAAACCAGCATCCCACCCTGTCCACTGACGATTTTCCAAAAGGAAATACTCTGTGTCCGTATGTTTGATTTGGTAGATTTCGCTGGGTTTCATGCCAATGATGCTAACAGGTTCTTTCAGTTCTGTTGGCGTGACCCATCCCATCAACATCTTCTCCAATGCAGTAAGGTTTGGGGGACACCATCCATAGTTGGTGAAATTGCCTCCATCCATCACATCCCATGCATCAAGTACCGAATAAGGTGAATAATTCCCATCTGTTGGGTAGATGTCGGGCAAACCTAAACTATGCATGTATTCGTGGCAAATGGTACCGATACCCATTGACGGAATCGTACCTGTCATCCATAGCTCACCGCTACACGAGAAGTTAGAAATCGTCGGACCATTGTTGGGCGTTTTTACAACGGAAATCATAGATGTGTTAGGCCATATATGTCCCCAACTATTTGCTAACGTATCTCTGACGACTTCTCCGTTCTCATCTGTGATATATTCTCCTGTCTCAGGATCTTTCTTTCGTTGTGTGAGGATTCCTTGATTACCCGCCAGTCCTGCATAAATGTAGAGAACCTGATTCACTTTCCCGTCACCATCCCAGTCATACAAGCTGTAATCCAAGTCGGGAAATTCTGCTACAAACATTTCTGTGGCTTCTTTAAACGCATCTTTCCCGTAATAACGAGTTCCTGAGTTTGCGTTAGGATTGGGTTTGGCTTTGCTTGATACACGATATGGACCTGCTACATCGAAGGTAACATGAAACAGACCATTCGACTGATCCATCAAGTAGTCAGTAAGACTTCCTATCGTCACCTCTTGGCTTTCGGTAAAACCAGATTCATTGAACATGCGGTTGTAATAATCCCAGGGGGCATCGCATGTGAACTGACAATCGGTAAATTCTACTAATATAACCAACTGCCTGTATTCTGTTTTCCCAGATAGATCTTTGATGGGAGGAATACGATGGTTGTGTTTCAAAAGTTGTGCACGTCGTGCAATATCTGCCTCTGTCAAGTCGGGCATACATCCACCACGTTCTATACCGCTCCATTCTTGAGCCATACAACATATCGGTAACACCATGAGGATGAGTGTCACTAATAGTTTCTGTTGTAAAGATGCGATAAAATGTATCATTCCCTAGAATTGTTATTTTAGGGCGCAAAGTTATGAAATATAATTGAGATAAACAAATCATTTTATGATTTTCTCATCATCCTTTTTAAAAATAGGTGTAAATGGAGGTGTTTGACCGATGATTATGCTTTCTCTTTGTGTGACTGGCACCATTGACGGATGCCGCACTTTTCACACTGTGGATGAATGGCTTTGCATACGTAACGCCCATGAAGGATGAGCCAATGATGGAAGTCGTGACGCAGTTGCGGGGGGATGTTTTTTGTCAGTTCACGCTCTACACTGAGTGGGGTTGTGCATCGTGCAGATACTAGTCCTATTCTGTGGCTAACACGAAACACATGTGTGTCAACTGCAATAGTGGTTTTGCCAAAAGCGACACTCATAACTACATTCGCAGTCTTGCGTCCTACACCAGGCAAACTGGTGAGCTGTTCAAGCGTGCTTGGAACTTCGCCTCCGAAGTCGGATTCAAGCATCTGAGCCATACTGATTAGGTGACGAGCCTTACTGTTAGGATAACTTATACTGCGAATTAGGTCGTAAACTTGATCGAATGTGGCTACGGCTAAGGATGCCGAAGTAGGGTAGGCTTCGAACAGGGCAGGAGTAGTCATGTTGACACGTCGGTCGGTACACTGTGCGCTGAGCATCACTGCTACTAATAGTTGATAAGGAGATTTGAAATGCAGCTCTGTCTGCGCATTCGGCATAGCCTGCTGAAAGTAGGCTGTGATGTATTTGTAACGTTCGTTTTTTCGCATGTTTTGTAAAATTTTGTACAAAGTAAGCATTTTTTTTTGAGATAGCACTATATTATATCAGTTTTTTTTGCTAATTTTGCAAACTATTTGCCCCTTTGGGGCGAATAGAGGGGTTGAAAGTTAGATTGAAAATATGAACCAACAGATATGAGACAGTTAAAGATTACGAAGAGTATTACCAATCGTGAGAGTGCTTCACTTGACAAGTACCTTCAGGAGATTGGACGTGAGGAACTTATTACAGTTGAACAAGAAGTGGAACTGGCAGCACGAATCCGTAAGGGTGACCGCCGTGCATTAGAGACGTTGACGAAAGCAAACTTGCGTTTCGTCGTGTCTGTGGCTAAGCAATACCAGAATCAGGGTTTGAGTCTGCATGACTTGATTAACGAGGGTAATCTTGGATTGATTAAAGCTGCAGAGAAGTTCGATGAAACCCGTGGTTTCAAGTTTATCTCCTATGCCGTATGGTGGATTCGTCAGAGTATCCTGCAGGCACTTGCTGAGCAAGCTCGTATCGTGCGATTGCCACTCAACCAGGTGGGTTCGCTCAATAAAATCACTAAAGCGTTGGCTAAGTTCGAACAAGAGAACGAACGCCGTCCGTCTTCAGAGGAGTTGGCAAGCATCATAGGTTTGCCTGTCGATAAGATTGGTGACACCCTGAAAGTGCAGGGTCGCCATATCAGTGTGGATGCTCCGTTTGTGGAAGGTGAAGACAACAGCTTGTTGGATGTGCTGGTGAACGATGACAGCCCAATGGCAGATCGTACATTGGTGAACGAGTCGCTTTCAAAGGAAATCGACCGTGCACTCGACACACTTACTCCTCGTGAGAAGGATATCATCCGTATGTTCTTCGGCATCGGTACGCATGAGATGACTTTGGAAGAAATAGGTCAGACCTTTGGCCTAACACGCGAACGTGTGCGTCAGATTAAGGAAAAAGCCATTCGACGTCTGCGTCAGAACTCGAGAAGCCGTTTATTGAAATCTTATCTGGGATGATATGAATAGGATATTGAAAATAGGACTGACGATAGGTGTCATGTTGCTGATGGCAACCTTGGGTTATGCTCAGGATATTGAGTCGGCTATCAACGATGCAGCACTACAGAAACAGCAGGAACTGATGGATCGTAGACTGGCAAGGAGGGAGAAACAAGCGGAAAAAGAGAGAAAGAAACTAGAAAAGCAGGAGAAGATTGATACTCGGCGTGCAGAGACCTATACTGTACCGGTGTATATGTTTGCTATCTCCGCTCAATTTGGTGATTCCGTGGTATATGTGACTAATCTGCAGAAGGTGGATGGGGCACAGTTGACGCGCAAGTACGATTATCTGGCGTTTCGCTCGGATTATAGTCATCAGTTCAATAAATATGTGACCGATTCGTATTACAAAGCCAATCAGGTGACAAGTGTGGTGTTCGATAAAGACAGAAAGAAAGCGCTGAAGCGCTTCAATAAGATTTTTAAACTGTATGAACACGATAGAGCGATGCATTTGATGTTGGTTACGGACGATAAGTTCCAGTTTACTGCCATCCAAACGGACTAACTCCATATTATTCCAATGAAGACGTTTTCCTATAGATTGCAGCGCAGCATGAAAATGCTGGGTGTCATCGCGGTAATAGCTTTAGTGGCTGCTTGTTCGAAAGAAGATGATCCTGATACATCACAATTCACACGTAGTGTATTGGTGTATATATCTGCTCAGAACTCTTTGGCGGGCAACGTCAATAACGACATCGTAGAGATGTTGTCGGCTGTATCTAATATGGGTGATAACGATCGTCTGGTATTGTTCTTGGATGATAATAGCGGTTCGCGGTTTTATGAAATCACAAAAAGTACGAACGCACGCAGGCTTTCTGATTTGACTCCTATCTATCGATATGATAGCAACCAGAATTCTGCCACTCCTGAGGTTTTCGATGGTGTGTTGAACTATTTTTTCAAAAACTACAAGGCTGAGACCTACGGATTGGTGATGTGGTCGCATGGCTCTGGCTGGATTGATGGTTATAACGATAGTAGCAGTGTGCCTCGGCGTGCATTTGCAGTCGATACAGACCACGGGACGACAACACGTATGAATATCACTGATATGGGTGTAGTGATGCGCAAATATCCTCAGTTCGAATATATCTTGTTCGATGCCTGTTTCATGCAGACTGTCGAGGTGGCTTACGAATTACGCCAAGTGGCAAAATACATCATTGCTTCTCCTGCAGAGATACCTGGCCCAGGTGCTCCATACGACCTTGTACTGCCGGTATTGTTTCGCAATGCCTCTGCCGATAATTTAGCACAAGGCATTGTGAATACCTATGGTAATTATTACAATGAAAGATATTATTATTTAGGTGGAGTAGTACTATCGGCTATTAAGACCGACGAATTGGACGGATTTGTGGATGTGATGGCTGTGATGTTCGACAATTATAGCTTCTTAGACCCGACGAACACCAAGTATGTTGACTGTCAGAATTATTATGATTATACTTGGAATCAGAGAGCAAATGTTGCCTTTGTCGCTCCCGATGAGTATGACATCAAGGGAATCATGCAACGCTGTGTGACAGATTCTTTGGATTATGCGAAGTGGGAGGCAGCATTCAATCTATTAGTTCCATATAATAATTTCGGTCCCTCATGGTGGACGTCATATGTGCGTGCAGATGTTCCGATTGATGCCGCACAGTGTGGAGGAGTAAGTATGTTTATCCCGCTCGATAAATATAAGGACGATAATTATTTTGATTTCTATAAAGAGACTCAATGGGGAAAACTCTACGATATTAGGTAGCATTGTGATACCCATATATATTTAATAAGGTGTGATTGATTCTTTCCCAGAGTTCGCAATCAAGAATAAAAAAGGAAGCTCGTCATTGAGCTTCCTCTTTATTATTATCTATGTCAGCTATCAATTAGAAGTTGAAGTAGATACCGAAGTTGATAGTAGTAGCATCAACATTGAAACCGAACTTGTCGTAAGTGTCCTTAACGGTTTCATAACCGAGGTTGCCAAATGTTGAAACGAGGCTGATGTCGTCAGAAAGAGCTACCTTTACACCTGGGCGAACGCCGATACCAAAAGAAGTAGTTGCGTCAACACCTTTTGGCTTGTAGCTACCGAAACCTACATAACCGTCTACGAAGAACTTAGCAATACCTGCTTCTGCAAATGTGTAACGAGCGTATGGCTCAATTTCGAAAGTAGTTACGTTAGCATCTTTAACACCGCCGCGGTTGTTAACCATACCGAAACGTACGGCTGCAGCTACATCCCACTTGTCGTTGAGAGAGTAACCAATCTCAGGAGCGATATTAAAAGTCATCTGAGACTCTGGCATTCCTTTGAAATCTGTTACGTCAAAACCAATTGAACCACCAACCCATTTCTGAGCGTTTGCAGAAAGTGCACATACAGCTACGATAGCTGAAAGAATAATCTTCTTCATAATTCTTACTTTTAATTAAATAAATGTTTACGCGTGTGTGCGACTAGCGCACGACTTCACTTTACATTGTTTTAATTTGGCCTACTCTTTTAAAGGTTTTCGGCTTGTCCTTATTATTAACTCGCTGCAAAGGTAAGGTGTTTATTTGAATTGACCAAATATTTTTGTATTTTTTTTACGATTTTACACACTCAATCGATAAACATGCAATATTTTTACATCTTTTTATACAAATCGTAAGATGGGCTTTTATACATTAAAAATTGTGTACGCACACAGAAAAATCAAATGTATATGCCCTACAAAATGTAAATATACAGAAATAATATTCTGTCGATTTGGATAAAAAGGCAAAATAATGAAAATATGAGCAAAACAGCAAAAACTTTTGTTTTTTTACTGCTTACATTATAGTTTTTTTGTACCTTTGCAGCCACAAAACAAAACAAAACAATGAGTAAGCTCGTCAAACCAGCAGGCTATAAGCCGATGATTAACCCGCTCGAAACGGAGCAGGGCATCAAGTTAATTAAAGATTTCTTTCAGTCGAACCTTTCAACGGCCTTACGACTCCGCAGGGTCACAGCACCGCTGTTTGTGTTGCGTGGACTTGGACTGAATGACGATCTGAATGGAGTGGAACGTCCTGTTTCTTTCCCAATCAAAGATATGGGTGAACAGGTGGCCGAAGTAGTACACTCGCTCGCGAAATGGAAACGTGTAATGCTGGCTGAATATAAGATACCTGCAGGCTATGGGCTTTATACGGATATGAACGCTGTACGAGGTGATGAGGAACTCGATAATCTCCATTCGCTCTATGTCGATCAGTGGGACTGGGAACGCACCATCAATCGTGAGGACCGTAACATCGACTTCCTCAAGGCAGTGGTTATCCAGATTTATGAAGCTATCCGTCGTACGGAGTATTTGGTGTGTGAGCATTTTTCTCAGTTGAAACCCTTCCTGCCAGAGAAAATTCATTTCATCCATTCCGAAGAACTCTTGAAACTCTATCCGAATCTCTCGCCAAAGGAGCGTGAAGATGAGATATGCCGTACCTACGGAGCTGTATTCATCATGGGTATCGGAGGCAAACTTAGCAACGGTGAGCCACATGACCTGCGTGCACCCGACTACGATGACTGGACGACTGTCAACAAAGACGGCTATCAAGGTCTCAACGGCGATATCATGATTTGGTATCCAGTGCTCGGCCATGCAGTCGAACTCAGTTCGATGGGTATCCGTGTCGACATCGATGCTTTGAACTACCAGCTTGAAATTACAGGCAAGCAGGAGCGCAAGAACCTTTATTTCCACAAGAAACTCCTTGCAGGGGAACTGCCGCTCTCCATCGGAGGCGGTATCGGTCAGAGCCGTCTCTGTATGATTATGCTTCAGAAAGCACATATCGGTGAGATTCAAGCCAGCATCTGGCCCGACTCTATGCGTCAGGAATGCGCTGACTTCGGTATGCCACTCATCTAAAGTCTAAGGTCTAAAGTCTAGGGCCTAAAGTCTAAGGTAAGCATGAAGAAAATTCTCTCATCCCAGCAGATTCGTCAGGTCGATGCATACACCATCCAGACTGAGCCGATTTCCTCGCTCGATCTCATGGAGCGGGCATCTCGTCTTGTGACCGAACAGTTGTGTGGTTTGTTTGACACTTCTCATCGTGTTATTGTCTTTGCTGGTCCTGGCAACAACGGAGGTGATGCATTGGTGGTAGCACGGATGTTGGTGCAGCAGGGGTATCGTGTATCAGCTTACCTTTTCAATATTGGTAACAATATCTCGGCTGATTGTCTCACGAATAAAAATCGGCTAAAGCTTTGTCCTACCATCGACTTTCACGAAATTACTACTGACTTTGTGCCGCCGGTCATCTCTGAAGACGATATCATCATCGACGGACTTTTCGGCACAGGACTTTCACGTCCTCTTATGGGTGGTTTTGCTGCTGTAGTGAAATATATCAACTCTTCTGAGGCAACTGTCGTATCCATTGATGTGCCATCGGGTTTAATGACCGAGGACAACACCACAAATGTTATGACCCACGTGGTGCATGCCGACTACACCTTCACCTTCCAGTACAACAAACTGGCGTTTCTTTTTGCGGAGACCGAACCTTATATCGGACGTCTCACCGTGCTTGATATTGGTCTACACGACCCATCAAGCGACTTCACCACCACACCTTATTATATCTTTGATGCATCAGACGCACTTACGATGCTCAAGACCCGTCCACGTTTCTCTCACAAGGGTACTTTCGGACATGCTTGCCTTATTGCAGGTAAAGAAGGAATGGGGGGAGCCGCCATCATGGCTTCCAAAGCATGTATGCGGAGTGGGGCAGGGAAGTTGACAGTCCACACCCCTTTGGCCAATGTCGTTCCGCTGCAGATCAGTGTTCCCGAGGCTATCCTTCATATCGAACGTCAGAACGACAAGTTTTCCGCACCGTTCGAAACGACCTCATTCAATGCGCTTGCTATCGGTCCAGGCATCGGAACTGATGAGACTACTGTCCGTGCCTTTTCTCAACAACTCCACTATCACCAAGGGCCATTAGTACTCGATGCCGATGCACTTAATATCCTCGCTGCCCATCCGGAGTTGATGAGCCGCGTGCCACAGGATGCGATTCTAACTCCACACAAGAAAGAACTCAGGGGACTTATCGGAGCCACAACCAACAGCTATGAAGAATTGCAGCAAACTCGTCAGTTTGCCCAGCGCCATCATGTCTATATCATTATTAAGGGAGCAAACTCTGCCATCGTTACCCCCGAAGGTGATGTCATTTACAATATCACAGGCAATCCTGGAATGGCTACTGCAGGGAGCGGTGACGTCCTTTCTGGCATTATTCTCGCCTTCCTCGCACAAGACTATTCGTCTCTTCAAGCCTCCCTCCTGGCGACCTATCTACATGGTCTCGCTGGCGATCTTGCAGCAGCTGACCTTACTCAAGAAAGCCTTATTGCAACCGACCTCATTGACTACCTCCCACGTGCCTTCCGTCAAATCCACGAAACATCCCTTTTTTCGGATTTGAGAAATGACGAATGAGAACGAGGGAATAATATTTATAAGTCATTAAACCAAACGGGAGTTTGGATGTCATATAACTGAGGATAATTAAAAAAGTGTAATAATTAAAAAGAAACCATAAAAAAGAAATTGAAATCATTGATATCTAAAATACCTAACAACTGTACAATATTGTATAATAACAACTTATTATGAAAAAATTATTATTGCCTATTCTGCTCATGGTAGCAGTATCTGCAGGTGCTGCAGAAAACCCAGTGTTAACTATTGAGGGAGGTCAGGTTCAAGGCGTATTAGCCGATGACCATCCTGATGTGTATGTTTATCGTGGCATTCCTTATGCTGCTCCTCCTATTCGTGATAACCGTTGGAAGGCTCCACAGCCTGTTGTGCCTTGGAAGGGTGTGAAGATTTGTGACACTTTCGGTCGTCCAAGTTATCAGGCTATCCAGTACACGGGTGGCTATTACACCGAGTGGGGCTATGGTAAGGAAGCTGCCTTCAGCGAGGATTGTTTGTATTTGAATGTCTGGACAAAAGCTCCTGGACAGGCCAACAAGAAACTCCCTGTTGCTCTATGGATTCATGGTGGCGGTTATCGTGAAGGATTCGGTTCTGAGCCAGAGTTCGATGGTCAGGAATGGGGTGCAAAGGACGTGGTGCTTGTATCTATTAACTATCGTCTTGGTATCTTTGGTTTCCTGAACCACCCATTGTTGGCTGAAGAAAGTCCTAACAAGGTATCAGGTAACTATGGTATCCTCGACCAGATTGAGGCACTGAAATGGATAAAGAAGAATATCACTAAGTTTGGTGGCGATCCAAATAATGTAACCATCTTTGGTCAGAGTGCAGGTGGTGGTAGTGTACGTACCCTCTGCGAAAGCCCGTTGGCTCGTGGTTTGTTCCACAAGGCTGTCATCATGAGTGCACAGGGTCTGAGTATTCCTAATCCAAACGGTGGTGGCATGATGGGTGGTCGTCGTATGGGTGGCTCACCGGCTGATGCAGGTGAAAATGCCAAGAAGATGTTCGACTGGGCTGGAATGACTGACCTTCAGCGTATGCGTCAGGCTTCTACTGAGACTGTCTTTGCTTTGCCTACCATCTACTCACAGGTGAATAGCGCAAATCAGCAAGGAGGTGGCGGCTTTGGCGGCATGATGGGTATGGGCATGGGAATGATGTACATGCCTACGATTGACGGTTATGTAAGCAAGGAGAGTTTTGACGATGCTACCCGTGACGGTTCATTGGCCGATGTTCCTTATATGATTGGTTACACTCTCAACGATATGGGCGACATGAGTGCCGGCATTGCTGAGTTCTGTAAGGTTCGTCAGCAGAAGGGCGGTAAGGCATGGGCATACGAGTTCGCTCGTCCATTGCCAGACGATGGTAGCCATCCTGAAGTAACCCAGCGTCTCCGTGGTGCATTCCACTCATCCGACCTCTGGTTTGTATTCAAGTCGCTGAAGCACTGCTGGCGTCCTTGGACCAAGGGCGACTGGGATCTCTCAGAGAAGATGCTGACTGCATGGACCAACTTTGCTAAGTACAGCGATCCTAACGGACCTAAGGGTGGTGACTGGAAACCTTGCACAGAGCAGAATCCTAAGTTCATGGTATTCAAACTGAACGACAAGGATGCTGAGGCTTCATTCTTCGGTGACCCAGAGAAGGCACAAGGTGGTGGCGGCTTCGGATTTGGATTCGGAGGCTAGGAAAAATTAAGAATTGAAAAATTGAAATAAATAATAATAATTAATTAAATGAGATTATGAAAAAAGTAATTCTTTCTTTCTTGGCGCTCGTAAGTTTGACAGCGTCAGCACAGTTCGGTGGTTTCGGCGGCTTCGGCGGCGGCGGTGGTAACCCTTGGGTAGACTCAGAGGCAGCTACAGCAGAGGACTTTAAACCAGCAGTTAGCAATCAGGACAACAAACAGTATCCAATGGTGAACTCAGCACGTCAGGTACGCGCTCAGATCATGGCACCAGATGCTAAGAAGGTAGGTCTTGACATTGCAGGTAAGATTTATACCATGACGAAGGACGAGAATGGTCTGTGGACAGGTACATCTGCTCCTCAGGACCCAGGTTTCCACTACTATCAGTTGAACGTCGACGGAGCAAGTGTTCCAGATCCAGGAAGCACATACTACTATGGCGCAAGCCGTTGGGGTAGCGGTATCGAAGTTCCTTCAGATGACCAGGATTTCTGGCAGGTAAAGAACGTTCCTCAAGGCTCTATGAGTGAGGTTTACTACTACTCATCAGTAACTGAGCAGATGCGTCGTTGCTTCGTATATCTGCCAAACGAGTACTTTACGAATCCTACAAAGAAGTTCCCAGTGCTGTATCTACAGCATGGTATGGGTGAGAACGAGTACAGCTGGCCATATCAGGGTCGTGTTGCAGCTATCATGGACAACCTCATCGCAGCAAAGAAGGCTCTTCCTTTCATCGTCGTGATGGATAACGGTCTGAACGCACGTCGTCCACAGGCTCAGGGTCAGGCACAGGGTGCTCCTCAGGGTCAGCGTCCACAGGGTGCTCATCAGGGTCAGCGTCCACAGGGCCAGGGTGGCTTTGGTGGCTTCGGTGGCGGCTTCGGAGGCTTTGGTGGCTTCGGAGGTGGCGGCGGTATTGCCGGTGCATTCAAGGATGTCCTCTTCGACGATATCATCCCAATGGTTGAGAAGAACTACCGCGTGATTGCCGATCCAGATCACCGTGCATATGCAGGTCTGTCAATGGGTGGTATGCAGGCACGTGAGGTAACACTCGCTAACCCAGGTAAGTTCTCTTACGTAGGATCATTCAGTAGTGGTTCATGGAGTGTTGACCAGGTGAAGAACTCAGAAGGTTTCGCAAAGAAAACCAAGTTGCTCTTCATGAGTGGTGGTGGCAAGGAGAACATGGGTTGTGTTGAAGCTGCTAAGAACATCAGGGAACAAGTTGGTATGAATGCCGTTGGTTACGAATCACCAGGCACTGCACACGAGTTCCACACTTGGCGCCGCAGCCTTTATGAATTTGCACAGTTGCTTTTTAAATAAAATAACAGCAAAATAAGGAAAAAGGTGCTGAAAGCAGATGCTTTCGGCACTTTTTGTGTTGCTGTGCATTGTGATTGAAGAATATTTTATTAAATTTGCAGCATCATGGGACGTGTGTGTGAATGAACCAATCCTAT
>JAGAAL010000046.1 GCA_017615245.1 Bacteroidaceae bacterium | reverse complement strand
TGGGCGAGTGCAACGTTCAGTATGCCTTCGACCCCAACTCAGAGGATTACCGCGTCATCGAGGTGAATGCCCGTCTGAGTCGTTCTTCCGCTTTGGCCAGCAAGGCAACAGGTTATCCTCTCGCCTTCGTAGCTGCTAAGTTGGGTTTGGGTTACGGCCTCTTCGAGTTGAAGAACTCCGTCACCAAGACCACCAGCGCCTTCTTCGAACCAGCCCTCGACTACGTTGTATGTAAGATTCCACGTTGGGACCTCTCCAAGTTCCACGGCGTGAACCACGAGTTGGGTTCCAGCATGAAGAGTGTGGGTGAGGTGATGGCCATTGGTCGTACTTTCGAGGAGTCCATCCAGAAGGGCCTTCGTATGATTGGTCAGGGTATGCACGGTTTCGTTGATAACAAGGCACAGCATGTGACCGACATTCCCGATGCCCTGCAGCATGCCACCGATACCCGTATCTTCGTCATCGCTAAGGCCATGATGATGGGGTACACAGTGGAGCAGATTCACGAATTCACGAAGATTGACCGCTGGTTCTTGCAGAAGCTCCAGCACATTATTTATATTAATGACCGATTGAGGGAGTTCTGCTATCTCTCCGAATATTCAGAAAACTTTGATTACTCCGAGTTCCTCGAGTTTCTCGAAGAACCCGAGTTTCTGGGATTGCTACGTGATGCCAAGGTTTATGGTTTCTCCGACTTCCAGATTGCCCGCGCATTAGGATTGGAAGCGAGTATGAGTATGGAGAAGGCAAGTCTCATGATACGAAAATGGCGTAAGGAACTTGGCATCGAGCCATCCGTCAATCAGATTGATACGCTTGCTGCAGAGTATCCTGCACAGACTAACTACCTGTATCTAACCTACCTTTAAAAAAAAATGAGAATATGACAATAGAATTCACAAAGATGCATGGTGCTGGCAATGACTATATCTATGTCAACACCATGAAATACGATATTCCCGACCCATCGGCGGCATCAATAGCATGGAGCCGTCCTCATTTCGGGATCGGGAGTGATGGACTGATTCTGATAGGCAAAGCCTCGACACCTGATGCCGACTTTTCGATGCGTATCTTCAACAACGACGGCTCAGAAGCCATGATGTGTGGCAACGGAACCCGTTGTGTGGCAAAGTACCTGCACGATAAAGGTCTTACCGACAAGAATCCTATCCGACTCGAAACCCGTTCGGGAATTAAAGTACTCAACTTGCATCTGGATGCTGACAATAAAGTCGAAGCTGTCACCGTAGATATGGGAGAGCCAGTTCTTGAGGATTCCACTCAGTTCGATGCTGCAGTTAAAATCCTCCCTCTCTCATCTCTTACCTCTTACCTCTCACCTCTCACCTCTGGAACGTTCGTTTCCATGGGTAATCCGCATTTTGTCATCTTCATGAACGAGGATGTTGAGCAATTCCCTGTTGACCATTATGGTCCATTGCTCGAACATCATGCTGCCTTTCCACAGCGATGCAACATTGAATTTGCTCAAGTACTGCCTGACGGTACTATCCGAATGCGAGTATGGGAACGTGGATCGGGTATCACTCTCGCTTGCGGTACGGGAGCATGTGCTACGGCAGTCGCAGCAGCACTTACCGGACATGCAGGTCGAAAATGTGATATACGGATGGATGGGGGAGTGCTCCATATCGAGTGGGATGAAGTCACGAATCACGTGATGATGACTGGTCCTGCTGCTATCGTTTTTGAGGGCGTTATTGATCTATAATCATTAAGAAATATTAAGATTTATTGACATGTGTCAATTTATCGCTGATTTTATAGAAAAAGTTGACAAAATGTTTGGCCGGTTGCGGAAAACTCCGTAACTTTGCACCCGAAATCAAAAAGACACGACAATATGTCATTCGTAAGAACATACAACGTAGGTCTGAATAATAATCAGAATAATCAGCAGAACTCAAATAATAATTGGGCTCTCTGTTGTTCGTTGTGTAAATCTACCAGTCGGATGAACATATAATAAGACTGAACAATAAAGATATATAAATAAAGTAAGGCTGGTTCTTTAGAGAATCAGCCTTTTCGTTTTAAATAGTCACAACACAACACAAAGTAAAAAAAACTCGCTCTGCGAGTGGCAAAAGGCAAAAGGCAAAAGGCAAAAGGCCCCTTAGCCGTTAGCCCTTAGCCAACGAAGTTAAATTATTAAAACACAAAGTAAGACATGAAAAGATTGTTTTTAGGAACGATGACGGGTGTGGCTGGAGCATGGTTGCTCGCCACACCGATGGCGAAAGCTCAAGAGAGTGTGACAGTTGATGCTGGAGTTGATCTGGTAAGTGCCTATATTTGGCGTGGACAGGATTTGGGTAGTGCTGCCGTTCAGCCTTCAGCGAGCGTAGCATACAAAGGCATTAGTCTCTCGGCTTTTGGTTCGTATGGACTGGTAGACACCAATGACACCAAGGAACTGGACTTCACGCTGGCATACGAGACTGGCGGACTGAGTTTAGGAGTAACTGACTATTTCTGCCTAATGAATGGTAACGCTTACGCACAGACAAAGTATTTCGAGTATGCGGCTCATAAGACGGCTCATGTTTTTGAGGCTTTCGTAGGCTATGACTTCGGACCTGCCTCGCTCACATGGTACACGAACTTCGCTGGTGCTGACGGTGTGAATACATCAGGAAAGAGGGCTTATTCCTCATACGTAGAGGCTTCTGCTCCTTTCACCTTGGGTGGTATCGACATGAGTTTCACGGCTGGAGCTGTACCTTATGCTACTGATTTCTATAGTGAGGCAACCGGATTCGTTGTTACAAACATAGCGCTGGCGGCATCGAAGGAGCTCAAGCTTTCACCCACATTCACGCTACCTGTTACAGCATCTATCGCTGCCAACCCGAGCGCATCGAAGTGTTACTTCACGATTGGAGTCAGTTTTTAGGACCCCCTAACCCCCTTTAGGAAAATGTAAAAATTTAAAAATTAAAAAATGTAAGGACTTTAGGGGGAAAGAGTAAAAAAACTCGCTTTGCGAGTGGCGAAAGGCAAAAGGCAAAAGACCCCTTAGCCATTAGCCCTTAGCCAACGAAGTCAAATCATTTAAACACAAAGTAAGACATGAAAAAGATTGAAGCAATTATCCGGAAGACTAAGTTCGAGGATGTAAAGGAGGCTCTTTTGGAGTCGGACATCAACTGGTTTGAGTACCACAATGTGCATGGTATCGGTCAAAGCCGTGAGGAGCGAATCTATCGTGGTGTGCAGTACTCGACTGATGTGATAGAGCGTGTAGCACTCACCATCGTTTGCCGCGACCAGTTTGTCGAGCCGACCATCAACGTCATATTAAGAGTGGCTCATACGGGTGAAATCGGCGACGGACGTATATTCGTCAGTGATGTGATCGATACATGGAGCATTCGCACGGGTGAGCATGGCGACACGGTTCTCAGGGACAAGAAATAAATAGCCTACCCCCAACCCCTCCCAAAGGGAAGGGAGAAAAATAACAACATAAACACAAAATAACAACCCCGTGCCTCCGTTCGGGTTCCCCTTCCTTCGGAGGGGGTTAGGGGGGGCTTTATAATTATGAACGAAATAGGATTATCACTCGATACTGTTTGGATGCTATTGGCAGCCATGTTGGTTTTCTGGATGCAACCAGGTTTTGCACTCTGTGAAGCGGGATTCACTCGCAGGAAGAATGCCGCGAACATCTTGATGAAGAACTTTGTCGATTTCATGTTCGGCAGTCTGCTGTTCTTCTTTGTAGGCTTCGGATTCATGTTCGGAGGCGATATTCTCGGTGGATTTGTCGGAATACCTAACTGGGGCGACCTCTCGTTCTATGACGGTGATCTCCCAGTTGAAGGTTTCCTGATTTTCGAGACCGTATTCTGTGCCACTGCTGCTACAATCGTCAGCGGAGCCATGGCCGAGCGCACTAAGTTCTCTATGTATTTGGTATATAGCGCCTTTATCTCACTCATTATTTATCCTGTAGAAGGCCATTGGACTTGGGGCGGCGGCTGGCTCTGCAACGATGCGGAAGGCAGTTTCATGATGAACATCTTCGGTGATGTGTTCCACGACTTTGCCGGCTCGGCCATCGTACACAGCGTAGGTGGTGTCTTGGCATTCGTTGGTGCAATGGCACTTGGTCCACGTCTCGGAAAGTACAGCAAGGACGGTAAGAGCCGTGCTATTCCTGGTCACAACCTGGCACTCGCAGCACTTGGCGTGTTCATCCTCTGGTTAGGTTGGTTCGGATTCAATCCAGGTAGTCAGTTAGCCGCAAGCGGTGAAGTGAACCGCGTAGCCATCTCTCACGTGTTCCTTACCACAAACCTCGCTGCAGTAGCAGGTGGCGTGGCTACCATGTTCGTCACATGGCTGAAATATGGTAAACCATCACTTTCACTGACTCTCAACGGTATCTTGGCAGGACTTGTAGGCATCACAGCCGGTTGCGACCTTGTATCGCCTATCGGAGCAGTCATCATCGGACTTGTCTGCGGTACAGTGCTTGTGTTCGCCATCGAGTTTATCGACCATAAGCTGCATATCGACGACCCAGTCGGCGCCAGTTCAGTACATGGTGTCTGCGGTATCCTCGGCACCCTGATGACAGGCTTGCTGTCAACCAGCAATGGTGCATTCTACGGACATGGTTTCGGATTCTTCGGTGCTGAGCTGTTCGGTATTGTTGTCATCGACCTTTGGGCAGCAGGTTGCGGATTCGTCCTGTTCTACGGCATCAAAAAGCTGCATGGACTCCGTGTCGATGCCCGTATTGAGGAAGAAGGACTCGACATATACGAACATGGAGAATCGTGTTATAACTAAAAGACCCCCTTCCCGTCCCCCCTTTATGGGGGAGCCTTTATGGAGATGAGTGAAAAATTGTAAATAATTAAATTGTAAATAAATAGTAAATTGTAAATTGTCTAATAGTAAATTAGTCTATGTGTGGATTTGTAGGAATATTGAAAATCAAGGGCGATGCTCACCAGAAGCGTGAGCAGGCCCTGAGGATGTCAGCCAAGATTCGCCATCGCGGACCAGACTGGAGCGGAATGTTCAGCAATAGCAAGGCAGTCATCTCCCATGAACGATTGGCCATCGTCGACCCGTTGTCGGGCGGCCAGCCACTCTATTCACCCGATGGTAAGAAAGTATTGGCGGTCAATGGAGAAATCTATAACCACCAGCTGCTGAGGATGGAGACAGACATCCAGTATCAATATAAGACAGGATCTGACTGCGAAGTAATCCTGGCACTCTATGAGCAGTATGGTGTTGATTTCCTTGACAAGCTCAACGGCATCTTCGCGTTCGTACTCTACGACGCTGAGACCGACGACTTCCTCGTGGCTCGTGACCCGATTGGTGTCATACCTTTATATATCGGATATGATAGCGACGGTACAATCTATGTATCCTCTGAACTCAAGGCTTTGGAGGGTCAATGTGAACGTTACGAGCCGTTCCCACCCGGACACTACTGCACCAGTAAACATGGATGCAAGATCGAACGATGGTACAAACGTCCATGGATGCAGTACGAAGGCATGCATTGGAGTACGTCCGACCGAGCCGAGGCTGTACGTCAAGTGAAACAAGGACTCATGGCCGCCGTGAAGCGACAGCTGATGAGCGATGTGCCTTACGGAGTGCTACTCTCAGGTGGTTTGGATAGCTCAGTTGTGTCTGCCATTGCCAAGCTCTATGCAGCAAAGCGTATTGAGACCAACGATGAGCACGATGCATGGTGGCCTCGTCTCCATAGCTTCGCAGTAGGGTTGAAAGGCGCACCCGATCTGGCTAAAGCTCGCGAGGTAGCCGATTATATCGGTACTGTACACCATGAGGTGAACTACACCATTCAGGAGGGTCTCGATGCTATCCGTGATGTAATTTATTTTACAGAGACCTATGATGTCACTACAGTCCGCGCATCCACTCCGATGTACCTCCTCGCTCGCGTCATCCGTAGTATGGGTATCAAGATGGTACTTTCGGGCGAAGGGGCTGACGAGATATTCGGTGGTTACCTCTATTTCCACAAAGCTCCTGATGCAAAGGCATTCCATGAGGAGACCGTTCGCAAACTCTCCAAGCTTCACTACTACGATTGCCTGCGTGCTAACAAATCACTTATGGCATGGGGTATTGAGGGACGCGTACCATTTCTCGACAAGGAATTCCTCGACATCGCAATGTCCATCAACCCTGAACTGAAGATGTGTCCAGGCTCAACCATTGAGAAGGGCGTGGTTCGTGAAGGATTTGCCGACATGTTGCCTCGTAGTGTTGCATGGCGCCAGAAGGAACAGTTCAGCGATGGAGTAGGGTATAGCTGGATTGATACGCTGAAGAAGATTACGTCCGAAGCTGTCACAGACGAACAGATGGTACATGTTGCCGAGCGGTTCCCCATCAACCCACCATTGAACAAGGAAGAGTACTACTACCGCTCCATTTTCGCTGAGCACTTCCCCAGCGATTCGGCGGCACGTAGCGTCAACCAGGAAGCCAGTGTGGCGTGCAGTACATCCATCGCGCTCGAATGGGATGCTGCTTTCAAGAACATGAACGACCCAAGTGGACGTGCCGTGAAAGGAGTACATGAACAGGCGTATTAGAAACATTTAAAAATTAGAAAATGTAAGAATAGATTCTAGACCTTAGCCTTTAAACTTAGAACTTAAAACAAACACAAATACAATAACACAAACCCCACACTTCCGTTCGGGTTCCCCCTCTTTGAGGAGGGGGTTAGGGGGAGGCTTGAGATTATGAGTAAGCTTAGATTTGACGTGGTACAGGATGCTTTCAAGAAGAAGGCGGTACCGGCAGAGAGTCCTGCCGAAAGGACTTCAAAGTATTTCGGCGAATTGGTATTCAACCGTGAAAAGGCCCGTAAGTACCTTAGTACAGAAACCTATGAGGCATTGATCGATTGTATCGACAATGGTCATCCGCTCGATCGTGCCATCGCCGACCGTGTAGCCGAAGGCATGAAGACCTGGGCTATGGAGCACGGTGTGACCCACATCACCCACTGGTTCCAGCCACTCACCGAAGGTACAGCCGAGAAGCACGACTCGTTCATGGAGTACGACAAGAAAGGCGGTATGATAGAGGAGTTCGACGGTAAGTCGCTCAGCCAGCAGGAACCCGATGCCAGCTCGTTCCCAAGCGGCGGAATCCGTGCCACCTTCGAGGCACGCGGCTATACGGCATGGGATCCTACGTCACCTGTATTCATCCAGGACGACACCCTCTGTATCCCAACCGTCTTCATATCATACACAGGAGAGGCACTCGACTACAAGACCCCGCTGAAGAAGTCGCTCAAGGCCGTGAGCGATGCAGCCGTTCCTATCTGTAAGATGTTCGACCCCAAGGTTAGGAAGGTATTCTCTTACCTCGGTTGGGAGCAGGAGTACTTCCTCGTCGACGAGGACCTCTATGCCGCCCGTCCCGACCTCATGCTCACAGGCCGTACGCTCATGGGCCACGAGTCCTCTAAGAACCAGCAGCTCGACGACCACTACTTCGGCGCTATCCCTTCACGTGTGATGGAGTTCATGAAGGACGTCGAGATAGCCGGCTACCGTCACGGCATCCCGTTGAAGACCCGCCACAACGAGGTGGCACCCAACCAGTTCGAACTGGCACCTATCTATGGTGAGACCAACCTGTCGAACGACCAGAACCAGATGATTATGAACCTCATGCAGCAGATAGCCCGCAAGCACGGCTTCGTACTGCTGCTCCACGAGAAACCCTTCGCAGGCATCAACGGAAGCGGTAAGCACAACAACTGGTCACTCGGAACCGATACCGGCACCCTGCTGCTCGCTCCAGGTAAGGACGCGATGGGCAACCTGCAGTTCGTCACCTTCTTCGTCAATGTGCTCGTAGCCGTACAGAAACACAACGCCCTGCTGAAGGCCTCCATCGCTACAGCCACCAACGCCCACCGTCTGGGCGCCAACGAGGCACCACCGGCCATCATCTCATCGTTCCTCGGACATACGATGACCAACGTGCTGCGCAAGCTGCTCGAAGTACCCTCCGATACCCCGATAGAGATAGCAGGCAAGAAAGGCAAGTCAGTAGGTCTGGTAGAGATACCGGAGATCTTCATCGACAATACCGACCGCAACCGTACCTCTCCGTTCGCCTTCACAGGCAACCGCTTCGAGTTCCGTGCCGTAGGTTCAAGTGCCAACTGTGCAGGAGCGATGACGACGCTCAATGCAGCCGTAGCCGAACAGCTCACCGAGTTCAAGGTAGCAGTCGATAAGGAGATGGCAGCAGGTAAGGCGATGAACATCGCCATCATGGATGTGCTCAAGCCACTTATTGCCAGCATCATCGACACCGTATGCTTCGACGGAAACGGCTATACCGACGAATGGAAGGAAGAAGCCAAGCGTCGTGGGCTGGACACAGAGACCTGCGTGCCGCGCATGTTCGACGAGTTCACCCGTCCGGCATCCGTCGAGATGTTCGCCAAGACAGGCGTCTATACGAAGGCAGAACTGGAAGCCCGCAACGAAGTGAAGTGGGAGACCTACACGAAGAAGGTACAGATCGAAG
>JAGAAL010000045.1 GCA_017615245.1 Bacteroidaceae bacterium | reverse complement strand
TTTTTTGTAATCAATGTCATTATGTCATCATGTCATTGTGTCATTTACATTTTTTACTATTGTATTCTTCAGTATTATTTGTGCAAATCATTAATATATGCTATCGTGACGAGGTTTTTTATATAATGGCTGATCGATTCAGATGTCGTTTGTTTTCCGTTTGTAAACAATAAAAAGTTGCCTCAATTTTCGCTCAATTTTCAGGAACCTGTTCAAAACCCATCTACAGATACCTACAAAGCCACAATGAGAAAATAGCCCCCTCTAACTCCCCCTCAATGGGGAGAAAAAGAGGTTTCAGGGTTTTCAATGGGTTTTATTGTTTTGTTTTTAATGAAACACAGGTATTTGCAGGTGAGCCAAATTAAGGAAAAATTTATATTAAAAAATTTGGTAGATTCAAAAAAAAGTTGTATCTTTGCATCGAAAAAGAATCATATATTAACTAAATGAGAAACTCAAGGAAAGTAGGTAAATGAAGTGGACGGTATTATCAGACAATCGTACGAATAATGACCAGCTTGAGACCGAGCATGGTTTGTCTATTCTATTGGAGACAGACAAGCATTGTATCTTGCTTGATACTGGAGCCAGCGATGTGTTTATCCGTAATGCAGAGCGGATGGGCATCGACCTCAGTACGGTTGATTATGTGTTTATCTCTCATGGGCATAGCGACCATGCAGGAGGACTGAAGCATCTGTTGGCGTTGAACGACAAAGCTAAGGTTATCGTCTCACCTCATGCTATGAGTGGTAATTTCTATTCGAAAAGGAAGGGCTTGCATAGCATCACGACTGAGTGGCCAGAAGGTTTTCATGACAGGCTCCTGCTGGTTGACCAGACCTGTGAGATAGCGGAAGGTATTCACGTCATCGCTCATATCCCTCAGAAGCATCCGATGCCGAAAGGCAACCAACATCTGTATGTGAAGAATGCTGAGGGGAGCTATATGAACGATGATTTCCGCCACGAACTGGCACTCTACACGGATGGTTTCCTCTTTACGGGTTGTGCCCATAGCGGCCTAGAGAACATCCTTGCGGCTTGTCCTTATCCTGTGAAGACTGTTGTCGGAGGTTTTCATCTACTTGATGACCACGAGAGTGAGGAAGAACTCATCGCTTTAGGCAAAAGGCTACTTGAAAGCTTCCCCCTTGAGGGGGGACGGGAGAGGGGCTGGTTCTACACCAGCCATTGTACGGGTGATAATGTGTATGAGATAATGAAAAACGTAATGGGGGAACAGCTACGGTCCTTCAGGTGCGGAACAATGATTTCGTAGATTTACAACCGCAATACTAACTAAAACTTAATAATAAATTAATAATAAAATGAAGAGTATTCTAATATCGTTTTTCGCAGCCTTTATGCTGTTCGGAACCGCTGCAGCACAGGAAGGGACTGCAGCTTTCCGTACATGGGCTATGACTCCGCCGATGGGCTGGAACTCATGGGACTGTTACTACTCGAGCGTCACGGAAAAGGAAGTGATGCAGAATGCACAGTATCTGGTGGATAACGACCTCGTACGCCACGGATGGGAATATGTGGTGATTGACATACGCTGGTATTGCAACCATCCCTCACTCGGTGGAGGCAACTACAACCAGCAGGGCACCCAAGGCTACGTGCTCGATGAGTACGGACGCTACCTGCCCTCCCCCACCCGCTTCCCTTCGTGTATGCAGGACGGCAAGAATATCGGCTTCAAGCCACTTGCCGACAAACTGCACGCAATGGGATTGAAGTTCGGCATCCACATCATGCGTGGCGTACCGAAGGCTGTAGTTGGAAGCAAATACAAGTTGAAAGGCAGCGAAGGAACAGCGTGGAATCAGGTTTACAATGGTACCACCTCACCCTGCACGTGGCTGAAGGACAACCTGCTGGTCCGCAACAACGAGGCTGGTCAGCTGTACTACAACTCGATTATGGACCTCTATGCCGAGTGGGGTGTGGATTTCCTGAAGGTGGACGACCTGAGCCGTCCGTTCTATACAAACGAGATTCACATGATTCGCAAGGCTATCGACCAAACGGGACGCCCTATCGTGCTGTCGCTTTCGCCTGGAAAAACGCAATACCAGTATGCCAATGAGTGCTTGGAGAATGCCAACATGTGGCGAATGATGGACGACCTGTGGGACAACTGGAGCGCAGTCGATGCTGTGTTCAACGAGGCTCACGCATGGGAAAGCATCACCCGTCCGGGCAACTATGCCGACTGTGACATGCTGCCCCTCGGACAAATCGCGATGACCATTGCCGATGCTGGCTATACGGGTGCCGACAAAGGACGTTGGACTCGATTGACTCAGAACGAACAACTGACCATGATGACGCTTTGGGGCATGTGTCATTCTCCCCTGTTCTTCGGAGGCGAGATGACCAAAAACGATGAATTCACCCTCTCGTTGCTCAATAATGAGGAATATCACAACATGCACAAATACGGCGTGAATGCTCATCAGGTGCTGAACGACGAGGATAACGGACGAGTAGTGTGGACAAGCGAAGACCCCACTACAGGCAATCGTTATCTGGCTCTTTTCCAGCGCGATAACACACCATCGATGGCTGCTGCCCGTTCAGGTCTTATCTCGCGCACAGGCACTCGCTCGAAAACGATGGAATGTGATGTCACCAATGCCCAGCAACTGATGATTATCGTTGATGACTGGAACGACGGCTTTGCCTACGACCGCGCAGACCTTATCAATCCCGTGCTGATTGATGCCGAGGGCAACGAGACATCTCTCACCACGATGGAGGCGGCTTCCTACACTTCCGACTGGAGTACGCTGCATATCAATAAGAATGTGGAAGGAGGTACGTTGCGTGTAGATGGAAAGAGATACACTACGGGACTTGGCTTGAACGCACAATGTACACTCATCTACGACCTGCCTGCGGGACACAACTATAGGACCTTCCGCGCACTTTGCGGCTACGATTCGAGTTGCGATACCGACAATCCCTCGTCAACGGGCACCACAATGGAGTTTCTTTTCTACACTACGAGCGACAATCAGTCCTTCGACTTCGATCTCACCCAGTTGGGCTACGCCTCCGACGAGGCTGTTTCTCTCTACGATATCTGGGCAAGGCAAAGTGCAGGCACAGCTACGGGTACGCTCTCCGTCAACATTCCTACTCACGGCGTAAAGCTCTTCCTTCTGGAAGGGAACACAGATGCCATCATCCCTCAACGGCAGCATAGTGCGACCCAACATGTTGATGTCTATGATGCACAAGGACGGAAACGCCACTCAGCCATTCCTTACGAACAGGCAGCAAACCAACTGCCGAAAGGAATGTACATCATTCGTCCCGTCAATTCATCGTCGTCTGCCGATGCGTGGAAAATGCTGAAATGACCTTATTTGCTTGTCATGATGTCGAGGACGCAGCGATCGGTTTCATTCATGGCATCCTTCCCTATCTTGGTGAGGTTGTGAATGCTGCGATCTACATCATCGTCAATGATGCCCTCAGTACTGCTTACACACTCGCCGCTGATGGCCATCATAGCACTCAAGACAGCTGTGGAAACTGCACTTGCCAGCTTGAGCGTACAACTTGGTTTTGCTCCGTCGCAAATCATGCCGCTTAGGTTGGCAATCATGTTCTTCACCGAGGCACATACCTGTTCGTAGCCGCCCCCCATGAGATAAGTGATGCCGCAACTGCTACCGGTCGAGGCAACCACACATCCGCATAGGGCTGAGAGCTTACCCAGGCTCTGCTTGATGTAGATGGCGGTTAGATGACTGAGCATCAGGGCACGAGTAAGTTCTTCATCGGTGTTATGGTTTTCCTCGGCAAACTTCACAACAGGCAACGTGGCACAGATGCCTTGGTTGCCGCTCCCAGAGTTGCTCATAACAGGAATCATAGCACCTGCCATACGGGCATCGCAGGCACACGCCGTAGCAGAGATGATATGCGAGAAGATAGAGTCGCCCATGATTCCCTTGCCAAGCGGACGCGTCAAGGTCTTACCCAACAGATGGCCGTAATTGCCATGTAGCGACTGACGTGCGGCTGCCTCGTTGAGGGTACGCGATTCGTTGATGAACGAAATTTCGTCTAACGGTGCCGTTGTGGCAAAGTCGTACACCTTACGCAACGAGAGCCAACTATCGTCGGCTTCCTCCTCCTGTTCCTCGCTGTCCTGACGCACATCGAGCAGCACATCATCGTTTTTGGCAATATAGACGAAATCGGTATGTCCGCCGCTGATGACGGTCCTCGCTGTCGAAGTGTCGGCAGCTGTTGCCAGAATCTCGATATATAGTTTCTCAATGATGTTGGGCTTCAACTGGATATTCACCTCGTGCGATGCCAGATAAGCCTTCGCCTGCTCTACTGCGGCATCATCGACATCCTTCAGCACTTCAAGCTGATATTCCGATCGTCCGCAGATGGCTCCCAACGCAATCGCAATAGGTAGACCTATCATGCCGGTATTCGGAATTCCCACCCCCATGGCGTTCTTCAGGATGTTGGCACTCAGCCAAACCTCAATCTTTTCGGGTTGGCATCCTAATGTCTCAGTAGCTTTCGCCACACACAATGCTACAGCAATAGGTTCGGTACATCCTACAGCCGGCACTACTTCGCGTTTCACTAAACTAATGATACGTTCTCTCTCTTCTTTTGTCATAACTATTCAATATTTTACCGCAAAGGTAGTGAAAAATGTAAAAATGGAAAAATTATATAATGTAAAATGAAAAAAACTCTAAACTCTAAACTCTAAACTCTAAACTTTTTAGTATCTTTGCACCAAAATAGCAAATAAGATTATGTTTTCAGGTATTGTGGAAGAATGTGCAACAGTCGTTGCCATAGAGCATGAGTTGGAGAATGTCCACCTCACCATGAAGTGCTCGTTTGTAGATGAACTCAAGATTGACCAAAGCGTGTCGCACAACGGAGTGTGCCTCACGGTAGTCCGCATAGAGAATGGAACATACACGGTGACAGCGATGAAGGAGACGCTCGACCGTAGCAACCTCGGCAACCTCGAAGTAGGCGATGAGGTGAACGTGGAACGAAGCATGATGATGAACGGCCGACTGGACGGACACATCGTGCAGGGACATGTGGACCAGACGGCTGTCTGCATGAAGAAAGAGGATGCTCAGGGCAGTTGGATTTATACGTTCAAGTATGAATTCGACCCCGAAATGGCACGTCGTGGCTACATCACCGTCGATAAAGGATCGGTCACCGTGAACGGCGTAAGTCTCACGGTGTGCAACCCTACGCTCGACACGTTCGAAGTAAACATTATCCCCTACACATACGACAACACCAACTTCCACGCTATCGAAGTCGGAACGAAGGTGAACCTCGAGTTCGATATTCTTGGAAAGTATATCAGCCGATACGCGGAATTGTTTAAGCAATAAGAAAATGACGCCAAAGCCTGAGAAGATTATTATGGGAATTGACCCTGGTACCAACCTGATGGGATATGCCATCTTGCGTACACAGGGCAACAAGGCAGAGATGATGGCCTTTGGTGTGATTGAGTTGAAGAAATACGCGAGTCACTACCTGAAACTGGGAAAGATCTTCGAACGTGTGCTCAGCATCATCGAATCGTACCACCCCGATGAGGTGGCTATCGAAGCACCGTTCTACGGAAAGAACGTGCAGAGTATGCTGAAACTGGGTCGGGCGCAAGGTGTCGCTATCTGTGCGGCCATCCAACGCGACATTCCCATCCACGAATACGAACCGAAACGCATCAAGATGGCCATTACAGGTAATGGTGCGGCATCGAAAGAACAGGTAGCCGCCATGTTGCAACGCATGTTGAACATTAGCGACGATATCATGCATATCAAACTCGATGCTACCGATGCACTTGCTGCTGCCTATTGCCACTTCATCCAGATGGGCAAACCCGAATCGACAGGCGGCAAAAGTTCTTGGAAAGACTTTGTGAAGAAGAATGCGGAAAGAGTGGTTAAGAGATGAGTTGTTAGTTTTTAGTTGTTAGACTTTAGACTTTAGACGCTAGACTTTAGAAGAAGAAATATGGATTTTGAATTATATAAGATATCACGTGATTTTTCATTGGAATATGGTACCATTCTTGGCATCATCTGGCTCATCACGTTCTTTACGTGCATTAACGGAATGGTTGGCGGGAATGCGTTGCTGATGCTCTTCGGTATGGGATTCATGGGTATTTGCGCCCTGATGCCCTTCTACCTTGCTTGGCGCTACAAACAGCACCTGAGAGCAGGCGACCGAGTACCGATGAGCATTGCGTGGCTATTTACCGCATTGATGTTCTTCTACGCAGCCATCATTGCAGGTGTGGGCGAGTATCTCTACTTCCAGTATTACGATAAGGGTCGTGCTGTAGAGTTCTTCATGCAGTTCCTTTCGTCGCCCGAAACCGAAGCTCAGTACAAAATGATTGGTGCTACGGATATTCTGGAGCAGAGCAGAAAAGCGCTGACCGAATTGGCAAGCCTTTCACCACTCGACCTAACGCTCAATCTCTTTGCAAATAATCTGTTTATTGCGCTGCTGCTTTCGGTTCCTGTCGCTATGGTGGCTCATCGCAAGTGTCGCGACTTGAAACCTTTTGCAGATGCACTCAACAATCGTAATAACAACCCGTCATAGATATCAAAATACATCGATATGGATATATCAGTAGTAGTACCTCTGTACAACGAAGAGGAATCAATCGCAGAACTTCACGCATGGATCAAGCGTGTGATGGACGAACATCAGTTCAGCTATGAAGTCATATTTTGTAACGACGGTTCGACCGACCATTCGTGGGAGGTCATCGAACAGTTAGCCAGTCAGTATCCCGAAGTGCATGGCATCAAGTTCCGTCGCAACTACGGTAAGAGTCCTGCGCTCTACTGCGGATTCGACAAGGCTGAAGGCGATGTGGTCATCACAATGGATGCCGACCTGCAGGACAGTCCCGATGAGATTCCCGAACTCTATCAGATGATAACCGTAGAAGGTTACGACCTAGTGAGCGGCTACAAGATGAACCGTCGAAAAGGCGACCCGCTTTCGAAGACTATCCCCACAAAACTGTTCAATGCTACAGCTCGTAAGGTAAGTGGCATCCACAATCTGCACGACTTCAACTGCGGACTGAAAGCCTATCGGAAAGACGTCATCAAGAGCATTGAGGTCTATGGCGAGATGCACCGCTATATCCCCTATCTGGCAAAGAACGCAGGTTTCACGAAGATTGGAGAGAAACGCGTCCACCATCAGGCACGTCAGCACGGTGTGTCGAAGTTCATGGGTTGGAACCGCTTTGTTAACGGCTATCTCGACCTCATGTCGCTGTGGTTCATCAGCACTTTCGGGCGCAAACCGATGCATGTGTTCGGATTCCTTGGCAGCATCATGTTCTTCATCGGATTGATAGCTGCAATCGCTGTGGGAGCCTATAAACTGATTTGCCTTTACAACGGCAGCAATCCTGGATTGGTGACCGAGTCGCCTTATTTCTATATCTCGCTCACCACCATGCTTATCGGAACTCAACTATTCCTTGCCGGTTTCCTGGGCGATATGATTACCCGCAATTCACCAGAACGCAACAAATATCAGATAAGCAAGGTGATTTAGGATGAAACGACTGCTCATCATACTATCGCTCGTGGCACTCGTGGCCTGCTCAGCCAACAATTGTCCGTTAGAGAATACGGTAACGTGCAACTACTACTTCTACGACCGAGAAGGAGTGGCTGTGAAGTATGGCGAAACCTTCTCCGTCACCACCCTACTCCCTGGTTATAAGACCGTGTATATCTACCGCAAATTGGGCTACACCACCATCACCACCGACCGTCCCGACACCACATACATCAATGCCGGTTATGCCGAAACGGTCTCAACAGCTCGTCGTGACACCTTGCTGGTGAATAAAGCGAAAGACCGTACGATGATTCAGGTGCCAATGAGCTATTTCAACAAAGCCGACACCCTGGTGTTCACATATAGCAGCATATCACGTCCCGACACGATAATCGTAGAGCACGACAGCTATCCACATGTCGAACTGCCCGAATGCGGTACCCACTTCTACCACAACCTGCGATCTATCCGAGTCACCGATGCAGCTATAGATCATGCAGAAATCGTCAATCCGCTCGTCAACAATGAAAAGAAGGAAAACGTCAAGATTTATCTCAATGGAGTGGCAGAGTAAGATAATGCTCTCCCTGCTCTTGTTGCTGAGTGTCCACTCTGTGGGTGCTCAAGACGAGCCTATCGTCGTGTTGAACGAGACCGATACCATCCGCCCAACAAAATATATCGCCCCGCTGATTGAGCAACCCAAATTGGCACTCTTTCAAGGATTCACCCTCTCTGCCGACATTCTTGGTCCCGTCATTTACCTCCTCTCCGACTATGGTAGCACCGAGGCGGCACTGAGACTTAACCTCAAAAACACATATTTCCCCATTGTCGAAGTGGGGTACGGCAAGTGCGAATCGACTGATATCGAAACTAATATCTCGTACAGCACAAGCGCACCCTTTTTCCGAGCTGGTATCGATTTCAACATTCTCAAGAACAAATTCATGGACAACCGCCTCTATGTAGGTGCACGCTACGGTATGAGTTCGTTCAAGTTCGACATGAGCGGTCCCGCCATGACCGACCCCATCTGGGGAGGTTCGGCACCCTATAGCTATCACAATGCCAAATCTACCAGCAGCTGGATGGAAGTCGTCTTCGGTGTTCAAGTGAAGATATGGCGCAATTTCCATATGGGTTGGAGTGTTCGCTACAAACAGAAACTGCATATCGGACACCCCTCGTATGCAAAAACCTACTACATCCCTGGCTACGGAACCACTACCGACACCTCATGTTGGGGAGGTACTTACAACCTTATCTTCGATTTGAATTGGGGAAAGAAGAAACAAAATAAGACCCCATTACGCCCCACCTCAATAGGAGGAAAGAATGAATAAACAATGACAGTCATAGATTTCATAGAAGCAGTACTGATTGCCGTCGCACTTGCGATGGATTGCTTCAGTGTCAGCATTGCCACAGGCCTTAATCACAATGCTGTCAAACCGTTTCACATCTGGCGGATGGCCATCTTCTTCGGTTTGTTTCAGGCCTTGATGCCCCTCCTTGGATGGCTGGTATCTTCGTATTTCGGTACCTACATCATGGCCTTCGACCATTGGATTGCCTTCACACTTTTGGCATTTATCGGCACCAAGATGATAATCGACTATTTCAAGAAAGAAGAGGCAAAAGCCTTCGACCCCGAGAAGTTGTCAGTCGTCGTCCTGTTGGCATTCGCTACCAGTATCGACGCCCTCGCAGTAGGTGTCTCTTTCGAATGTATGGGGCGCCACATGCTCTCCGACATCATATCCTCCATCATCATTATTGGCATCGTATCATTAGTATTCTCGCTCATAGGCTTCCGCATCGGTGCCACAATCGGCCGTCGCTTCAAGTTCCCCGCAGAACTCATTGGAGGTATTATACTCATCGGTATCGGTATTAAAGTATTGATCGAGCACATGATGTAATTCCTATATTTAATTTTTACATTTTATAATTTTTAAATTTTTACATTTTCAAAAAGTGGCAATTTTGAAGAAACTATACGACGACATGAACAGTCAACTCGACCGAAAAGCAGAACCACATCGCATTCGGTGGTGGCACATTCTCTTGCTTATCGCACTCGTCGCAGGAACAGTCTATATCATTATAAATTCTTCCCAAGGAGAAGGTCCATCTCCCTCAAAGAGAGACACGGGAACATTCCTAAAGTGCGAAGGAGCCGTTTTCGGTACTTTCTACCACATCACCTATCAGTACCCTACCGACTTGCACGACAGCATCAAGGACGTGCTGCACGAAGTTGACAATTCACTATCGCCGTTCAACAAATCGTCTGTCATCACCGCTATCAACAACGGAACAAGCGACAGTACCAACCTCATGTTTCGTGAGGTGTTCACCCTCGCCAAAACCATCTCAACCGAGACCTACGGCGCATTTGACATCACCGTCGCCCCATTAGTCAACGCATGGGGATTCGGATTCAAAAACAAAGAGATAGTTACTCCATCACTCATCGCCACCCTACTCACCCATATAGGCATTGATAAGGTCTCACTTCAAGACAACCGAATCATCAAGACCGATAGCGCCTTGATACTCGACTGTAGCGCCATCGCAAAAGGATACGGAGTAGATGCAGTAGGCCGTATGCTCGAATCGAAACAAATTAGCAACTACATGGTCGAAATCGGAGGCGAAGTACGTGTCAGGGGACAGAACCCGCAAGAAAAACCGTGGTCAATCGGCATCATCACCCCTACCCCAGATCCTACTGGTCAGAACAACGAAGTGGAAGAGATACTCCACATCACCGACATCGCGATGGCCACCTCAGGCAACTACCGCAACTTCTATATCGAGGGTAACAAACGCTATGCCCACACCATCGACCCCCGCACAGGTTATCCTGTGCAGCACAGTATCCTCTCCTCTACCGTCCTTGCACGCGACTGTGCTGTAGCAGATGCCTATGCTACCGCCTTCATGGTGCTTGGCCTCGATAGCGCCAAGACTGTCCTTGCTGCCCATCCCGAACTCCAAGCCTACTTCATCTATTCCGATGCAGACGGCAATAACGCAACTTGGCATACAGACAATCTGCTGAAGTAAACAAAATGAATAGTTAAAAGTTAAAAAATCAAGAGAATGCGAAAAGTGAGAAGTGAAAAATGCAAAAAAACTATAAACTATAAACTATAAACTATA
>JAGAAL010000044.1 GCA_017615245.1 Bacteroidaceae bacterium | reverse complement strand
GGAGTCCTAGATCCACATATTCATGATCAGAATTATTATGACTATTGACGAAGTACCCTGTGATTATTACATCATGTGCTGGCATGGTTTCTGGAAGATTAATCCATCCAGAGAATGTATACCCGTCTTTAGTGGGCGATGTTTCTGGTATAATAGACGCACCATCTTCTACATCATAAGCCCTATACTCTTCACCATCTACCATATATATCAATTTATATGTCATTGGTTCTGTCTCTGTAATTCCTACAATAGTCTTAAAATCGCTCCAAGGGGCTGTTGACTTATAGTCATCAATGGAAGCAACAGGAACATGAAGTGTTGAATACTCAATATAAGAACCTGCGAAAATATCTCCCTCAGTTTGAGGAATATTTTTGGCATAGCAATAAACATCCTTTATTTTTTTGCAATCGGCAAAGGCTTGAGCGTCTATCATATTTACAGAACTTGGTAATAAGATAGACTCAACATTTGTGCATCCCGCAAAAGCCACACGCCCAATTTGAACAACACTGTTTGGTAAATCAATAGACCTCAGACCTGTACATCCATCAAAAGCATTCTCCCCGATTGTAATAATATTAGAAAGAAATGACAGATCGGTCAAACTTGTGCAAAACGAGAACATTCCCATACTAATCTGATTCAGGTCATTTGGCAGCGTAATGTGTTGTAGTTTGCTGCATTCTCCAAAAACATAATTGCCAAGTTCCTGAACATGTGGCAGACTTACATTTGTTAATTCGGGACAATGGGCAAAAGCAAAAGACTTGATAGACTCAATGCTTGCAGGAAAAGAGACTGTGGCAAGTTGCGGACAGCCATCAAATGCCGAGCTTCCGATAGACTCAATGCTTGCAGGAAAAGAGACTGTGGCAAGTTGCGGACAGCCATCAAATGCAGAGTTTCCGATCACTCTTATTCCCTCCTCAATCGTGACGCTTTTGATGTTTGCACATCCAGAGAACGCTCGGTCGCTTATCCATTCAAAATTCCCTGGTAAAATCAAATCACTTATCTCTGTGTTGTTTATATATAAATGTCCAGCACCATTAAGCAGGTTATTATTATGAAATGTCATGTGACACCAGCTTTCCAAATCCGAGATATAAACATTCATACCTTCAGCATATGTGAAATTCCATTCCTCGATTGTCTTTAGGCTCCTTGGTATTGTCACCGACTTCAAATTCCGAACAACTTGTATTCCTCCCGACTTTATAGTTTCAATGCCTTCATTTAGCTTGAGCGAAACAAGACCGTCACAATCTGTAAATGCTCCTCCTCCAATAAATTTGACATCGCATAATACTCCTTCATATTCAATCGTTGAGGGTATAACAATGTCTCCGCTGTACTTTTTTTCACCAAAGGTTACTTCTGCGACCTTGGCTTTTGAAACGACATCATAGTAGATGCCGCCTATCTCTACGTCATACGCACTTGCCGCCATCGGCAGCAACAACATCATGAGTAAAAGTAATATATTCTTCATAATCTTTATGTTTTAGTTGTTAATGAATAGTACAAGAAAACGTGGACAAATTACTTCGTCTACGTTTCGGAGGTATTGGGGATAACCTTGCATTCTTAAACGAGTAAATGCCCACGCCAAACAGCGTGAACTATCTACTTCAGTTCTTGAATGCTTCTTTCAATTCCCCAATTGTCCGAAACAAGAATCAAAGTGGATGTTCATCCTATATGTCCCTGATGCAAATGCATCGTATCTATCTTAGCCCATAGGCAAAATTCAGTTTAAAGTTTATTGTTTATAGTTTATAGTCAGTTTTTTCGTTTATAGTTGTTGTGAGCTGTGCTCACGAGTTTAGAGTTTAGAGGGAAGAAGGGAGCAAATGTTTGAGTTTGTCTAACAATGCCCTAACTTCGGGGGTTGCCTGTAATATCTCTTCTTTTGTTACTTCCACAAAATCTTCATAATCGCCTTCATGTCGTAACGTAAACAGACGTCTTAGCAAACGGCCATCTTCTGCTGACAACTTCCCGGTCTTTACATAATGCAGATTCATCAGGGTAAGCATACCAGAATGAGTATGACATTGATGTTGATCTGCTATCAACAAAGCTGTTGCAGCATAGTATAATGAATAATACAATCTATTGGCTGCATTGTTCCACAAATCCAATGTAGAAACCTTTTGGGCTTCAACAAATGTTGATTCTGCTTTTTCCAATCGATAATCAACTACGGCTTTTCGTTCTTCTTGGCTTAAACTCATAAGTAAATCGCATCTTTAAGAACATTGTGCTTGAATAAAGAAGGAGGTGCGGAATCCCATTGCTTTTGAGTGTATTCAATAGCATTAATAGTCGCTCCTAAATCTAAACCTTTATCCCACACTTCATAGCTCAGATTACCTCGTTCTTTAAATTCCATATTAGGCTTGTTGACAATGATGATAACATCCCAATCGGAACCTTCGTGGTAATCACCACGGGCTCTGGAACCATATAATATGATCTGCGCTTCCGGCTCTTTTTCCCGTACTGTTGTACGAATGAGATTCAGCACTCGATTCTTATCTGCATTCATTATTACAAGCATTTACATATTCAGCCGCAAAGATAGCAAAAGCCGAGAGAAGTACAAAATAAATCAGTATTTTTTTTATTTCCGAGGCGTATTTTATCTTCAACGAAGTTAAATTAGCACTGTTTATTTGAAACGACAAAACTTTTTTCTGGAAAAATGAGAAAAAAGAGTTGAGAGTTGTCAGTTTTGTGTTTAGTGTAGTTAAAAGAGTTATGAGTATTATGCCTGCAAACCCTTCGAATTATGCGTAAATTGACCCAGTCCATTCTGCTTGCACTCGACAATGCTCATACTAGTACGGCATTGTTCTCGTTTAATCGCAGAATTCACAGCGTTTGCAGGCTCCAAACAATTCGCATTGTGCGTGCATTGATGGAGTGCTGTCGAACACTTGTCAGAGTGCACTCCAACAAGTGACGGAGGGCACTCGAACAAAAGATGCAGATGGGGTGTTTAGTTATAGCCCCAATGGAGCGATATATCATAGACGGGGGCATGAACCCCCGTAATGAGTGCCGATCAATTTCATAGCCCTGTAAGGGCAACAGATTATTATACTATGCCGCACCTTTGGCGCTATTGTGTGGATGCACGCCTCGACATGATAGGGTTGACACCCTATTCTGAACTATGTCACCCCGTTGGGGTTAGACAGGAATTCACTTTTCTATTAAAGGCCATGTATTCATCAATAAGTGCCGTTTATTATGAATTATCATTCGTTTTAACATTATTTATGGTACGAAGTAGCGGTTTTGTCAATTTATTTTCATAACTTTGCAGAAAATTTAGGTTTTAGACATTAGACGTCAGACGTTAGAAATGTGAAGCGTATGGAAACCAGTATGTTTGAGAGAATGCAGTCGCTGCCACTCCTGCAAGGACTCAACCTGCAAGAATTCAACGACTTGATTATAAACTTAAAACTCGACTTCCAGCAATGGGATGAGGGTGATGTCATTGTGAATCAGGGTGAACGCTCAAGTAGTCTTATATATATTATGGACGGGGAGTTCGAAGCGGAGATTCACGATGATAACACGGCCTTGATTCTCTCAGAAATATGCGATGCAGAGATGACACCATACCTGATTGAACCTTATAATCTGTTTAGTGTTAAACGTACATACGAACGCACATATTCGTTCCGAACAAAAGGTTCCACATTCACCATCTCGCGTGAGTTTTTTGTTCAGCGCATGTTGCATAACAATATTGTGCGCAGCAACTTCATCAATTATCTGTGTAACAGCCTGCGCAAAAGCAACAGCGGACGACTTGCTGTTCCCACGAATGGCGTGGAGGCAAAGATGAAAGCAGCTATTGCAAGTTTCTGTCTAACAACCAATGGGGAGAAGATAGTGAGGGTAAAGATGAATGACTTCGCAACCCTTATCGACGAAACCCGTCTGAATGTGTCAAACGTACTCAATCGATGGAACGAGCAACAACTCATCGAACTGAGACGCTATGGTTTCACCATTAAAGAGTTTGGGAATTTGTGAGTTTAGACGCTTTGCGTGTTTATAGTTTACGGTTTAGGTATGAATGTGTTTTTTGAGAAATATAATACTCCCTTTGATGCTGTTCCCTTCGACAAAATAAAGTTGGAGGACTACGAACCTGCTATGCGCAGGGGGATGGAGGTGGAGAATGAGGAGATGGCCAGGATTGCCAATAACCCTGAGGCTCCAACCTTTGAGAATACCGTCGAAGCAATGGAACAATCGGGTGAGCTGTTGGGTGAGGTGACGGAGGTGTTCTTCAATCTCATATCAGCAGAGACGAACGACGAGATGGACGAACTGGCTGACAAGATGTCGCCTATCTTATCGGATCATGCAAACGACATCATGTTCAACCCGAAACTGGCAGAAAGGGTGAAGATGGTGTATGAAGCGTTGAAAAAGAAGGGCGAAAAGGAGTTGACTACTGAACAGCAGCAATTGCTCCGTGATACATATCTAGGATTTGTACGTAGCGGCGCATATCTTCCAAAGGAGAAGCAGCAACGGCTGAAGCAGATAGGCAATGAGATGAGTAAGTTGGACTTGCAGTTCTCACAAAACAAGCTGAAAGAAATCAACGCATTCACACTTCATATCACTAACGAGGCCGATTTGGCAGGACTACCCGACAGCGCTATCGAAGCTGCACGCATCGCTGCGAAAGAGAAGAAAATGGACGGATGGGTCATCACCCTGCACAGTCCAAGCATGTCGCCCTTCATGACCTACAGCAGCAAGCGCGAATTGCGCAAACAAGTATGGATGGCATATAATACCATCTGTATCCATGATAACAAGCACAACAACACCAAGATGGTGAAGCGTATTGTAGATTTGTGTCGCGAAGAGGCACAAATCATGGGGTACGACAACTATGCTGACTATGTGCTGGAGGAGCGAATGGCGAAGAACCAAAAGAACGTTTACGACCTCTTATATAAACTTATCGAGGCATATAAACCAACCGCACAGAAGGAATTGGATGCCATCCGACAAATGGCTCGCGAACTGGAGGGTGACGACTTTGAGCTGATGCCGTGGGACATGGCCTACTATTCAAACAAACTGCAAGAGAAACTCTACAATATCAACTCTGAGATGTTGCGTCCGTATCTGGAACTGAGCAAGGTGAAGGATGGCGTATTTGGACTGGCAACACGGTTGTACGGCATCACATTCCGACAGAACCGCGACATCCCTGTCTATCATCCCGACGTAGATGTGTTTGAGGTGTACGACCGTGACGGATCGTTCCTCGCCCTACTCTACTGCGACTTCTACCCTCGCAAGAGCAAGAAGTCGGGTGCATGGATGACGACCTTTAGAGGACAATATATCGATAAAGAAGGTGTGAATCATCGTCCACATGTGTCGTTAGTGATGAACTTCACGAAGCCTACGGAAACAAAACCTGCCCTGCTGACATTGGGCGAAGTAGAGACTTTTCTGCATGAATTCGGACATGCGCTCCACGAAATGTTCTCGAACTGCCAGTATGAGGAGCTGAGCGGCACGAACGTATATTGGGACTTCGTTGAGTTGCCTTCACAATTCATGGAGAATTTTGCCATCGAAAAAGACTTCCTTTCGACTTTTGCCCGTCATTACGAGACAGGCGAGCCACTCCCCGATGAGTTGATACAACGCATTGTCGACAGCCGCAATTTCTGCGTAGCGATGGGATGTTTGCGTCAAGTGAGTTTGGGACTACTCGATATGGCCTACTATACCCTCAACCACGAACTGGATACAGATATCGAGACCTTCGAACAAGAGGCTTGGAAAGAAGCGGTCATTACCCCTTCTGTACCAAGAACATGCATATCGGTACAGTTCTCACATATCATGGCAGGCGGGTACTCAGCAGGCTACTATAGTTATAAATGGGCAGAGGTGCTCGATGCTGATGCGTTCTCAGTATTCAAACAACATGGATTGTTCGACCCAGCAACAGCAGATAGTTTCCGTCAGAATATCTTATCGAGAGGGGCAACAGAGCATCCTATGACGCTGTATAAGCGTTTCCGTGGACAAGAGCCGACCATCGATGCATTGCTCGAACGAAATGGGATAAGGCCTGAAAGGAAAATGTAAAAATTAAAAAATTAAAGAATTGAAAAATTGAAACAGAAATTATTACATTATATAATTGTTACATTATTACATTGCACGATAGTGGCCATCCCGCTGCTTGTGGCTTGTAGTACAGACGATGATGTCAATGAGATATTCATAGGCAACCGCTTTAAGATTACCGGGCTGACCTATAATGGGCAGAAGACGGTAAAGGACGTGAAAGAGTTCTATGAGGTCAACGACACTTACTGGATTGCATTTTCTCAATCGACCGTAACGGGTGTGTTGCAGTCAGGAATGAAAATCGAGGGAACGTGGAATGCCGACGGTAGCAGCAGAGAGATGTCAATCAACCTCACTTCACCCAAGAACGCAGATGGTTCATCCGACATCTGCAGCAAGGTGTTCAGCATCTTGAAGAATGCCACATCGTACAGCGGAGATAAGAACGTATTAAGAATTAAACGTGACAACAGTTCGTACATCGAATTAAGTTCGGAAGTGAAAAAGTAAATAAAAAAGAATAATATGACAGAAGAAAAACAACATCAACTCGACCAACGCTATCTGAGGATGGCAAAGATCTGGGCAGAAAACAGCTATTGCAAGCGCCGTCAGGTGGGGGCTTTGGTCGTCAAGAACCAGATGATTATCAGCGACGGATTCAATGGCACACCTTCGGGATTTGAGAATGTGTGCGAAGAGAACGATGTAACGAAGCCTTACGTGCTTCACGCTGAGGCAAACGCCATCACCAAACTGGCACGTTCGCATAACTCAAGCAACGGTGCTACGCTGTATGTCACAGCATCACCATGTCTTGAGTGCTCGAAACTCATTATCCAGTCGGGCATCAAGCGTGTAATTTATGGGGAGCAATATCGTCTCAGCGACGGCATCGACCTTCTCAAGCGCGCAGGAATTGAAGTAGAACAAATGGACGTATAAAAGAATATGGATTCACCACACCACTCAAGATTTGCACCGATTCTAATAGCCGTCAGCATCATCGTGGGCATCATCATCGGAACATTCTTTGCAAACAGGTTCTCAGGCAATCGTCTGAACATCATCAACACGTCATCGAACAAAATCAACGACCTTCTACACATCATCGACGACCAATATGTCGATACTGTCAATATTACTGACATCGTGGAACAAGCGATGCCGCGCATCTTAGCAGAACTCGACCCACATTGCTCGTACATCTCAGCAGAGGCAGCAAAGACAGCTAATGACGACCTCGATGGCAGCTTCTGCGGTATCGGTGTGCAGTTTACCATCAAAAACGATACGGTGTATATCACCAGCATCATCAGTGGCGGACCTGCGGAGAAGGTGGGACTGATGGCAGGCGACCGCATCATTAGTGTCAACGATGAGCCATACGTAGGAAAAGTCGTCACCAACGAGGAAACTCTGCATCGTTTGAAAGGCGAGGAAGGTTCGACTGTCAAGGTAGGCGTCATGCGTCGTAGTGAGCAGAATCCGTTGTCGTTTACCATCACAAGAGGTGAAATCCCAATTAAGAGTATCGATGCCACCTACATGCTGACAGATAAGTTGGGCTACGTGCGCATCAACAAATTCGGAAAGACCACCTATCCGGAGTTGCTGATTTCGTTAGCCGAACTCGAACAGAAAAAATTCAAAGGCCTGGTGATTGACCTCCGAGGCAATACAGGTGGTTATCTCGATTGCGCCATCCAACTTGTTAACGAATTCCTGCCAGCTAACAAACTGATTGTTTATACAGAAGGAAGGAAGACAAAGCGTGAGGACTACAAGAGCGACGGACGTGGTTCGTATCAGAAACTGCCACTCATCGTACTAACAGACGAAGGGACAGCCAGCGCTGCGGAAATCTTCTCAGGAGCCATTCAAGACAACGATCGAGGCATCATTGTGGGACGTCGTTCGTTTGGTAAGGGACTTGTTCAAAAACCTGTTGTATTCTCCGACGGAAGTCTCATTCACCTCACCATATCACGCTACTACACCCCCTCAGGACGTTGTATCCAGAAACCATACGTCAATGGGGAAGATAAGGAATATGAGTACGATATCGCCAACCGATACCTCCATGGCGAGTTCTTCAACGAAGATAGCATCCGCCAAACGGGTGACACATACAAAACAAGTATCGGACGTACTGTCTATGGCGGTGGTGGCATTATGCCTGACTACTTTGTTGCAGAAGACACAACCCTCTTTACCACATACTATCAGGAAGTGGTGCAGAAGGGACTCGTATCGCAGTTCTGTTTTGAATATACCGACAACAATCGTGCAAGGTATGCAAATTACAACACAGGCGAAGAGGTACTGAAGCAGCTGCGTAAAGATCGTGTGATTCAACAGTTTATCAACTACTGCGACACGAAGGGGGTAAAACGTCGGAACAATATGATTCTCAAGTCCCAGCAACTGATTGAGAATGTGGTTCATGGTATCATCCTCTACAACCTGCTTGATATCTCGGAGTATTTGAGATTCATCAACAAAGACGATGTGACAATTCAAAAAGCCATTCAGCTTTTCAACGATCACCTCACCACTCCTACCCTACCTGCCGATGAACAAGCAACAGATAAGAAGACTGCTTACGCAACTCCGCATCCAACTCTCAAAGTCTGGCTCGCTGCATAAACAGGCAGCCGACGTGATAGAGCGACTCGAGCGTCACCCGCTATTCCAACAGGCGGAGCGGGTGTTGCTGTTTCATTCGCTGAAGGACGAAGTAGATACACACGACCTCATCGAGCGCTACAAGGGGAAGAAAACCATCATCCTTCCGACCGTGGTGGGCGATGAACTGGAACTACATCTCTACGATCCGTCATCCACGACCTACGAGGGAGCCTTCCACATTCAGGAATCATCCGGCCCCATAGTGCCCGAATCGGAATACGGCAGCATCGATCTGGCAATTATTCCAGGAGTAGCGTTCGACCCACAAGGCAACCGCCTGGGTCGCGGTAAAGGGTACTATGACCGATTATTGCCCAAACTGACATGTCACACCATCGGCATCTGTTACCCTCACCAACTTATCAGCCATGTGCCCCACGAACCGCATGACATCCCTGTCAATGAAGTATTATCATCATATGAATCCCATCAAGATCAATCCATCGGATAATGTAGCAGTAGCCATTGAGCCGCTGCAAAAAGGAGAACAAGTAATAATAGGCGGACAAACTATCCGCCTTACAAGCGATGTGCCAGCTGGTCATAAGTTTCTCCTGACCGACCTTGCTCAGGGTGAGAATGTTGTGAAGTACGGCTACCCTATTGGCCATCTCACAGAAGACCACCAAGCTGGCGATTGTATCAATCACACACATATCAAAACCAATCTCAGTGGTCTGCTCGACTATACATACAAACCTATTCCGATTGCTGAAGATGAGTTTGCCTCTTACCCTAAGGAATACTTCATGGGCTATCGTCGAAAGAACGGCGATGTAGGCATTCGCAACGAACTCTGGATTGTTCCGACTGTTGGCTGCGTCAATGGAGTTTGTCAGCAATTGCGTGACCAGATGCGGAACGAAGTCTCGGATGTACGTATCGTGGCTTTTCCGCACAACTACGGTTGTAGCCAATTGAGTGGTGATCATGAGAATACACGTAAGATCTTGCGCGATCTGGTGTTGCATCCCAATGCAGGTGCCGTTCTGGTGGTGGGACTGGGTTGCGAGAACAATCAACCCGACCAGTTCGCAAATCTCTTGGGCGATTACGATAAAGAGCGAATCCGCTTCATGGTAACCCAACAGGTTGCAGGCGATGAAATTGAAGAAGGAATGCGTATCCTACGTAAGCTGTACGCTATCATGCGGAACGATGTACGCACAAAAATTCCATTGAGCGAACTACGAGTCGGACTGAAATGTGGTGGTAGCGATGGGTTCTCGGGCATCACAGCCAATCCGCTACTGGGCGTATTCAGCGATTATATCGTCAGTCAGGGAGGCACGACCGTTCTGACCGAAGTACCTGAGATGTTTGGAGCCGAGACCATATTGATGAATCGCTGTGCCAATCGTGACTTGTTCGACCAGACTGTGCGTCTCATTAACGACTTCAAGGACTACTTCCTCAGTCATGGCGAACCTGTCGGCGAAAACCCAAGTCCAGGCAACAAAGCTGGCGGCATCAGCACACTCGAAGAGAAAGCATTAGGCTGCACACAGAAATGCGGAAAGAGTGTGGTACGTGGTGTGATAGATTATGGAGAACGATTGAGCAACAAAGGACTTAACCTCCTGAGCGCACCAGGCAACGACCTTGTAGCCAGTACAGCCTTAGCAGCTGCTGGATGTCACATTGTGCTCTTCACCACAGGACGTGGAACTCCTTTCGGTACCTTTGTTCCCACGATGAAGATTAGCACCAATTCGGGGTTGGCCACCAACAAACCCACATGGATTGACTTCAATGCTGGCACATTGGTCGAAGGGCAAACGATGCAGACCGTGTTTGAGCAGTTCCGTCAGAAAGTCATCGCCATCGCATCGGGCGAACCCACATGGAACGAAAAGAAAGACTATCAGGAAATCGCCATCTTCAAAACTGGAGTGACATTATAATATGTCCCATAAGACTCATATGACTCATCAACTCACATATCCGCAGCTTGCGGCCTTCTGCCAAGACCACAATTACCAGCGCTTCGAACTCCGCACCATCATGTTCGACATGGATGGCGTGCTGTTCAACTCGATGCCCAATCACGCACGTGCCTGGCATCGCGCAATGGCATTCTACGGGCTAGATCTCCCTGAAGATGAAGCCTACCTGCACGAAGGGCGTACAGGGTTTGGCACCATCAACATCGTTACACAACGCCAACTCGGACGAGCTGCCGACCATACGGAATGCGATAAGATATACCAGAAGAAGAGTGAGTTCTTCAATGAATACCCTACTGCCGAACGAATGCCTGGAGCCTATGAGACTGTGAAAGCGGTAAAAGAATCTGGCGTCACCCCTATTATCGTGACAGGCTCTGGAACAGTCAGCCTCTTGGAACGCATCGAGCAGAACTTCCCTTCGCTCTTTCACCACGAATGGATGGTAGCTGCACGAGATGTCAAATACGGCAAGCCAAACCCAGAGCCTTACCTCATGGGAATGCAGAAAGCCGGACAGCTGAAACCCTATCAGACCATGGTGGTCGAAAACGCACCCTTAGGTGTAGAAGCAGGTGTCGCAGCTGGATGTTTCGTCATCGCAGTCAACACAGGTCCCCTACCCGACTCTGTGCTGCTCGACCAAGGCGCCAACCTTCTCTTCCATTCCATGACCGAACTGAGTGAGAACATCGTCGGTATCATTCACGAAGCCAACTCCCTATAACTCTCCTTTTTAACTCCTAATTAAATAAATATGATCTCAACTGACCTTACCCGTGAACAATTCATCGCATTGGCCGATTACTTTGAATTCGTGCCTTACGATGTGACAAGAAACGAACTGTACAATGCAGAGGCACTCTATTCAGGTTACAATCCCAAACAACCTGAAACTATTGCCAATTGCTACGACACTCAGGTGTACGAATACTACATGAAGACAGGCAAACATGCCTTCAGTGCCAAAGAATCATTGGCTCGCAGTCTGCACGATTTTGGCATCAACCGCGGCCTCAGTAATTTCCTTGAAGGTTACGATCTGAAACGCATCGTAGGCATCATGGGCGGACATGGATTACTACGTACCGACCCCATGTATCGCGAGATTGTGTTGGTCAGCAAGCGGCTCACCGAAGAAGGCTTCCTCATGATTAGCGGTGGAGGTCCCGGAGCTATGGAAGCTACCCATCTGGGTGCTTGGCTGGCAGGCTACTCATCAGCCGATGTTGAGGCTGTGCTCCACCGGATCAGTATAGCTCCTACATTCCGCGACGAAGGATGGCTATCAAGTGCGTTCCTTGTCATGCGCGACTACCCACAGACACGCTACCGCAGCCTGGGAATCCCCACATGGCTCTACGGACACGAACCATCCACCCCGTTTGCCACCCACATTGCCAAGTATTTCGAGAACGCCATTCGTGAAGACAACATCCTCACCCTTGCATTTGGAGGCATCATCTACTCCCCGGGAAGTGCAGGCACTATGCAGGAAATCTTCCAGGATGCCGTGCAGAACCATTACCTCTCATACGGAATTGCCAGTCCTATGATTTTCCTCGGTACTCAGTTCTGGAACTACGATATGCCCATCTACCCCCTCCTGAAACATCTCGTCAAGAAAGGGAAATATAAGAACCTGCTGCTTTCACTCACCGACAGCAACGAAGAAATCATCCAAACCCTTCTCGACTTCCGAAACAGCCATAACAATGACAAGAAATAAACTACAACACATCAAACTCTTGGCCATTGACGCCGACGATACGCTGTGGGACAATCAGACTCATTTCGATACAGCTCAAGATCTATACTGCAAACTCCTCGCACCATGGGCCGACGAGCAGGCTATTCGCAACAGCCTTTACAAAGTAGAATGTCGCAATATGCCGCTTACCGGCTATGGCACAAAGGCCTTCATACTCTCAATGATTGAGAATGCCATAGGGATGACAGACTCCAAAATTCCAGCAGAGGCGATTCAGAAGATACTGGACATAGGTATGGACATCCTAAACATGTCAGCCAAACCATTCCCGGGAGTACGAGAGACACTCGCAGAACTATTCAACAGCGGGAAATACAAAATCGTTTGCTTCACCAAGGGTGATGCAATAGAACAAGAAGAGAAATTCATGAAGTCTGGACTCACAGATGTGTTCCACGATATCTATGTAACATCCGACAAAGACGACAAGGAATTCGAACGACTATGCTTTTATAATGGAGTCAAACCCTCAGAGATGGTTTCAATCGGCAACTCCTTCAAGAGCGACATCCACCCTATCGTCACCCTCGGAGGCTATGGCATCCATATCCCCTACAAGCGCATGTGGCAGTACGAACATACCGAGGAATACCAGCACGACCATGTCATTCAAGTCCGTCAATTCTCCGACATCCTGAATTATCTCTAAAGACAAAAAATATGAACGCAATCAAAACCATGCTCGCCGTCATACTTACGGCCGTCAGCTGCAGCGAACTTGCAGCACAGGGATTCCGCAGGGAACCGATGCCCGAAGGGTCCTACTCCCCAGTGACAAATATCAATCGTAGCAGCTATCCGCGTGTGCTCAACGATGGAAGCGTCATGTTCCGCGTCAATGCCCCGCAGGCACAGCAAGTGTAGATCGACCTAGGTGGCACCAAATACGACATGCAGAAATTTGAAAACGGTACCTGGGCAGTAACCACAAAGCCTCAGGTGCCAGGCTTCCACTATTATTCACTCATCGTCGACGGAGTGTCAGTAGCCGACCCCGCCAGCCAGACCTTCTTCGGCTGCAGCCGATGGTCGAGCGCCATCGAGATTACAGAGAAAGGAATGGACGACTTCGAGGTGCAGGATGTTCCCCATGGCGAAGTCCGTACCATCTACTACTTCTCCAAGGTCGACGAATCATGGCGCCCGCTTATAGTCTATACCCCTGCAGGCTACAACGAGAACCGTCAGAAGGACTATCCTGTGGTCTATATCCAGCACGGAGGTGGAGAGGACCATCGCGGATGGATGGAGCAAGGTCGTACCGCCCAGATTATGGACAACCTCATCGCAGCTGGCAAGGCCGTACCGATGATTGTCGTCAGTTCCAACAGCAATGTGCAGTCGCGCAACGGAGGTATGGGAGGCGGCTATAGCTGGCAAGGCATGCAGACCTTCCGCAGCGAGATGATCGACAACATTATCCCGTTCGTCGAGAAGACCTACCGTGTCCGCAAGGACCGCAAGAGTCGCGCCATGTGCGGCCTCTCCATGGGTGGTGGTCAGTCGTTCTATATCGGTCTGCGCGATCCCGAAGTGTTCGCCAATGTAGGTGTGTTCTCCACAGGTATGTTCGGAGGTATATCAGGCGCATCCAACTTCGACCTCGAAACCGAAGTGCCCGGGATGCTGAGCGATGTGAAGACCTTCAATAAGCAGTTCGACGTGTTCTTCCTCAGTTGCGGTGAGCAAGATCCACGCATCCAGTACACCCGCACTATCGTCCAGAAGATGCGCGACGGAGGTGTCGATGTCCACTTCAACTCCTATCCAGGCGACCACGAGTGGCAAGTGTGGCGCAAGTCACTCCATGAATTCGCCCAATACCTGTTCAAGTAAGGCTGGTGATACATAACATACAATCGGCACAGGGGCACGAGGCAAAAAGTTCAAAAAATCAATGTAACCATATTACCATGTGACCCATGTAACCAAAAAAAGGACTGCCACGCTATGCTGGCAGCCCTTTTTTGTAGGTTAAATGGTGAAGGGTCAATACCAGCGGATGGAGCTTGAATAGCTGCTCTTCTTGTCGTACTTGAGGGCATCGGTGAGGGTGCTGGCATTGGCACGGAGGGTGATATGGTAGGAGGTGAAGGTACCAAAGACGAAACCTGCGCTGATATTGAAACAGTGCATATCGCGCGAGATGTTGGCGGTGGTCATCGATATGGCATGGTTGGTGAAGTCGTAGCCCGACGAGAAGCTGGCATTCCATGCATTGGAGAGCTTGATGGTGCCTGAGAAGTTGAGGTTCTGCGTGAAACTATACGGATAGCGCATGTTCTTGACGTTAATCTTGGCGGAGCGGTCTTCTGCCATCGTGATACCGTAGGAGATACTGAACGACCATGGAATCTTGAACTTCATGTAGCCATCTTCGTCAAGCTCGTCCTTGCTTCTGGCCTTCCTTTTGTTATCGTTTTCGCTCATGTCTTCATCCTCATCGTCATCATTGTTTTTGTTGTTTTTGTTGTTTTCGTCGTCCTCATCATCCCCTCCCTTTCCAAGGAGCTTCTTGAAGAACTTCTTGATTTTATCCCACGACTGATTGTTGAAGGAGTACGAAAGGTTCTTGCTCATGCCCTGGAAGCGTCCAAAACGGCCATAGGACCACTCTGTGCGATTGCCGACCACTACGTTGCCTCGGCTGTCGAATTCGTAGGCGTAGGTCTGGAACACGGCATTGACGTTGAACGTGGTCTTTCCGAATTTAAGTCGCAGACGGGTGGAGAGGTTGCTCCACGGCTGGGTCTTGGCTGAGAGGTTATAGGACAGGCTGGCGCCGAGTTCGTCGATAATCGGTATCTTCTTGAGCGAGTCGCGGGAGTCGTAGTACTTCATCTCGATGTTGTTGGACATGTCGAAGGTGACAGATCCGGTCTTGCCTCGCGAGACGGTGCCATAGAGCGAGTTGGAGTATGGCGAGTAGTCGACAAGAGTCACGTTGCCATCGAGGTCGGTCTTGGTGTAGGTCTTCCAAAAGCCATAGCGGCTGGCGCCGAAGTCGGGAGCATAGCTGAAGCTGACGGTTGGGGTGAACACATGTCGCACCTTATAGATCTTCTTACCCCATATCTTCGGATTGGGGGTGTACATCACATAGAGCTTGGTGTTGAGCGAAAGGCTAAGGTTGTAGTTATAGACACGATTGAAGCCCCATACTGTGTCGCGCTCTACGACTTGTGCTACTGGGTTCCAGCTCTGCTCAATGCGATTGGTGTACCAACGTTCGGTGTAGTTGAACGACGGGGTGACATTGATGTAGTCGAACACGTTGAAGGAAGCAGAAATGGGGATGGAGTGACGCATACCGTTGCGCCAGTCCTTGATGAGGTCGGAATGGAGCAGCTTGTCTTCCTTGGTCGTGATACTGTTAGAGAAGGTTCCTGTGTATGACATGGCTATCTTCTCGTACCATCGTTCCTTGCCTACCTGATGTTTCCGCTTAAAGGGATAGAAGCGGCTCATGGAAATACTGAGGTTAGGCAATGTAAGCGCGAGGGTGGAATCGCGCATGTTCTGAGAGACGTTGAAGCTTGTCGAAAGGCTGAGTCCTATCTTGTCGAACGTACGTGAATAGCTGATACTTGATGTTCGTGTGCTCTGCGAATAAGAGGTTGGATTGTAGAGGCTGGAGAGGTTGTTGCGTTCGTAGCTCTGCGTGGTAAAGTTGACGCTGGCTGAGAACGAACTGTTGGGACTGGCCTTGCTGTCCTGACGATGCGACCACTGGAGTTTGAAGTTCTTCACGACGTTGTAGTCGGGCATGTTCTTCTCGCCATCCTTAGTGACCTGATAGTTGAAATAGAAGTTGCCTGAGTACTTGTAGCGGGTGCGGTAGGTAGTCTGGAGGGCTACAGCCCAGGAACCCTTGGTAAAGATTTCACCTGTAAGTTTAGCATCTACATGGTCGTTGATTGCGAAGTAGTAACCTCCGTCGCGAAGATAGAAACCGCGCGAAGACTCGTCACCATAGCTCGGCATGATAAAACCTGACGAATACTTCGTAGTGAGAGGGAAGAACGCAAAAGGCACAACGATGGGAAGAGGCACGTCTTCAACAACCAACCACGCAGGACCAGAGAACACACTCTTGCCCGTGTGGACCTTTGCTCGGGACATACGGATGTAGAAGTGCGGATGCTCTTCGTCGCAAGTTGTATAGGTACCTTTGTGCAGATAGACCTCATCGCCATCGCCTTTCTTCGATTCCTCACTGCGGATGAATCCTTCTTCCTGCTCTGTAGTTACGTTGGTGATGAATCCCTTACGAGTCTTAAAGTTGTAGTCCATCTTCTCGGACACATACTCATCATTGCCCTGCTTGAAGATAGGCTTTCCCTTCATCGTTGGTCCTTCACCCTTCGCTACACCCAGCGTGTCGAGCACGTAGGTGGCATGCACTATCGAGCTGTCCATGTTCATCATGATCTGGGCAGCCTTGAGGTTCATGTTCTGATACTTCACATCGCTTTCTCCATAGAGATAGGCATCCTTGGTCTTCATGAAGAACACCACAGAGTCGGACGCCTCGTACGACACAGGGGCATCAAGCACATCGGGTTTCTGCATACGACGAATGGAATCTTCGGCAGCAGCGACAGAGTCGTTCCACTGAATGGCACGGGGATTTCCTTCAGGCTCGATGCCATGTTCCTCATCGAACCTGTTTTTGAGGCTATCGAGTTGCTGAAGCTGAGCTTGCGTTGCCGAGTCGAGTTTGTGAACAGATACTGTATCAATGGTCAACGGAGGCAAGGAGTCGGCGGGTGTAATGATGGAGTCGTTGACGATAACGCCACGAACATCGCCAAAGCCTTGCGCCATGGAAATCATCACGCATAAAAACAGCAACAATATGTAGATTCTTCTATTCAAATCGTTTGTTGGCCTACATTATGAAATGCAAAGGTACGACAAAATAACGAAACTCTTGTTTCGTTCAGTCATAAATAATCTTAAAGAAGGGAAAAAGTGACGTGTTAGAGGAACAAATGACACCAACGGAGAAATTTTTCTGCACACTCGTCACCGAATTTTGCAACGCTCTTCAGCGCATCATCGACAGATTTTTCCTGTTCGGGACGGGTCTTCGAGAAAAACTTGTCGGCAAAACAGATGAGTTGCTCTTCAAGAGTGACGGGTACTAAATCGTGATGAGGAAGTGGGAGATTGTTGGCAAGGATATAGTTCAACGTCAGCCCCGTTCCTGTGTGACGTTCGCATACCAAAGCATGCTCGGGATAACCCTCTGCACGTAGCATCTCAGCACCGATAATTCCATGACAAAGATAGGGATTAGAACCAAAACAATAAATGCTGGCGGCATCGCATTCGCGGATACCGATGTCGTGCAACATCGCTGCCTCTTCAATGAAGGGCAGGTTGAGCAGCATCTCAGGATGTTGACGAGCAATCATCAATGCCTTATCGGCTACCAACCGGCTATGAGTCAGCAGGATGTGACGCTGTTCGTTATCTTCTGGATAATATTTGTCAAATAGTTTTTGGTAGTTCATTGTCTTCAACTCTTACTCACGACGTTAATATACTGATATGGAATCTCAATACCCACTTCGTCGTAGTGGTCTTTAACAGCTTTCAGCAAATCGCATTTCAGAACAAAGGCATCAGCGGGATTGGGTGCCCACACATAGGCACGGAGAGTGACAGACGAACTGCCCAATTCCAACACGCGAATGATAACCTTCTCTACCCCATCAGCTTTCTCCTTATCGGTTCGTTTGTCGAGCACACGGGGGTCGGCCTCTATCACCTTACGCATCTCAGCGATACAATGGTCGAGATTCTCAGAATATGCCACACCCACCTCTACGAACACACAGGTGCGAGTGTCGTTGATGGTAGAGTTGGTGATGATGGCTGAATTGATTTTGGAATTCGGCACAATGACATGACGATTCTCTGCTGTAGTGATGATGGTGTGACGAATGGCAATCTCGGTCACCTTTCCCGTCTGACCACTATCGAGCGTCACGACATCTCCGATACGGAAGGGTTTGGCAAGGATGATAAAGATACCGCTGACGAAATTCGAGAGAGCTTCCTGGGATGCCAGACCTATCGCCATCGCCATGATACCAGCACTAGCAAGGATAGAGGTAGCAAAAGTACGCAAAGGTGGAATCAAATATAACACACATGCGAGACCCAACACATACACCACCGTAACCAACAACTTACGGAAAAACACCATACTGGTCTCATCGAGCTTATGGTTCTTCTGTTTGGCCCGCTCTGGGTTCATCAGAAAACGAATCACCCACACAGCCACCTGTATCAACAGAAAAATGGCAAATGCCTTCAAGCAAAACATAATGGGATCAAGCAACGTGATTCCAAACACTTTCGTCTCTAACAGTTTCTCAACATCTTCGAACGTCATACGCGTTTTTTACATTTATAATTATACATTTTATTCAAACGTCCATCCTCTGAACACCCTTCCTTTTTTCATGTCTGACCCAAAGTAACAGCCCAACTCTGAAGGTTGATTATAGGCTACATTCTGGGTGGCGACACTGAGGCGGTAAGGAATGTCCTGCATCAGTGTATAGAATCGATACGGAGTCGAATAGTCAGTGATATAGATACGCAGTTCGTCACTTCGACGAGTTCGCACAATGACTTCCTCACGCCAATCACCCAACAGGTCTACCTCCAAACACGGATTGCTTTTCGTACCATTATTGAAGACACACTCGCGCGACATATCCATGATAACGTCTGCACGTTTCGTGACAGGATTATACTTGGAGATACGGGCACCATCAAGCAGTTCGCGATTCAAGTCACCCGTCCACCATACGGCGAAATTCGTAGAGAGGAACGCAGGTGCGACGACCTCTCCCTTCACGTTCAGAATACCTCCTGACGTCGAAGACCACATCTCCACTCCGTAGTTCGTGGGGTCGATATCAGCAGCCATTCCACGGCCCACATCGGCATTCGAACGGATTTGGAAGACAACCTCTCCTGTTGCTGCTTGCACAAGCGTGGAACCGTCACGACGGTTTTCATGCACATCCCATACCTGCAACTGTTCAGAATCGGGAAAGAAGCCCATTAAGTGCATAGCATCGCCATGTCCCATGCGGGTATTCCAAAGACCCTTTCCATTATCATCGACACACATCGCACCATAGATGATTTCGTCCTTTCCGTCACCATCCACATCGGCAACACGCAAGTTATGATTGCCTTGACCGCCCCACTCTCTCATATTTGGATTCTGACTATCGAATGCCCAACGCTGGGTGAGTTGTTTCCCATCCCAATCCCATGCAGTCAATGTAGTGCGCTCATAATAGCCTCGACACATCACCACACTTGCATGTCGTCCGTCAAGATAAGCCACACAGGCCAAATAGCGCTCGCTACGATTGCCGTAATCGTCGCCCCAGTCGCCTGTATTGAGTCCTGGCAGATAATCTACGGTACACAAGTTCTCGCCTGTCAGTCCGCTGAATACGGTCAGGTATTCGTTACCTGAAAGAACACGTCCAAGTCTGCCTGTATGTGTACGGTAGTCGGCATTTGCATCACCAATTACCTTACCTTTCCCATCGATGGTTCCATCGCTAGTTTTCATCACCACTTCGGCCTTGCCATCACCATCGAGGTCAAAGACCATAAATTGCGTATAGTGCGCTCCTGCCCGGATATTCTGACCTAAGTCGATGCGCCACAACCGTGTGCCATCGAGACGATAACAGTCGAACAGTACATTACCTGAATACCCATCATGAGCATTATCGCGGGAGTTCGAAGGGTCCCATTTTAGGATGACTTCGTATTCTCCGTCACCATCCACATCACCTACTGAGGCATCATTGGCACTATAGCCGTAACGTCGTCCATCGGGGGTTGTTCCTCCTTCGGGTATCTGTATCGGAATACTCAGATAGCCCTTAGGTGCTTCTTCCTTTAGAACGAATCGTCCGTCCTTACGGTGTGTTTCTTTTCCGTTATCAACCGTCCGCACTTCATAGATAGCCCCACCCTCAAATGGCAGTTTGAGATAGGTGGTCGAAGTGATAGGCGTTTTATTGACCTTCTTCCCATCCCGATACACATTGAAACTAGTCGTCAGACCGTCCTCATCCAAATAGCGCCAACTGACACTCACGCTGTCGCCTCCATTCGTACGACATGCCACCACCCCTCTGCCTAACTGCTCGCGCTGCATACCTTTCAGGTCATAACGCGGTTGAGCCATCATTACATGACTCGTCATCAGCAATAATATCAGTAGGGTGTATTTCATGGGTGGAAGGAATTAATAATCTTTGTGCGTGGTACCCACCTGAACAGTCTTCATGTCGTAAAAACCATAAAGGCTGTAATAGATGGTGAAATAACCCAGCTTCGACACATCGATAGAGTCTCCATAGGTTGTCTCGAGTGAATTACGCAACACCCTTGCTGGAACGTTTTGCAACATCGACTCATACGTCTTCATAGCTTTGATGTTGCAGTTATATACCGCATTCTGATAATACTCGTCCTGAGTGGTTGCTGTTTCCGTGAACACCGAGTTCGGACCAGCAAGCGGAGTGGTTTCCGATGATATCATCTTCAGGATATATGGTTTATACACGCTATCCTCTGGATGCACAAACACCACACTGTCGCAATAGCCCTCATACTGAATAGTTACACTCGCTTCACTATCTGTATCCATCGAACAAGCCACAAAACTTGTCACACCTAGACACAACATCACTACGCTCAATAGTTTTCTCATATTTACTTATTGTTCTTTCAACTTTAAAAACTCCTCTGCTTTCTCTAAGTCTTCTGGTGTATCAATACCAATAGTCTCAATATTCGACACCCCGACCTTGATTTTATAACCATTCTCCAGCCAGCGCAACTGCTCCAGCGATTCTGCCAGCTCGAGCGAAGACTGAGGCAGCTGGGTAATCTCACTCAGCACCTTAGTGCGATAAGCATAGATACCGATATGCTTGTAATAGGTATGACCAGCGAGCCACTCCTCTTTATCTTTTCCGCGCGTGAAGGGGATGATGGAGCGCGAAAAATACAGAGCCTCCATACTGCGGTTCACTACCACCTTAGGTGAGTTCACATTCTCTAACGCAGCTAATCCGTCAGTCGGAGTAAACGGTTTCACCAATGTGGCAATCTCCACAGATGCATCAGTGAAACACCCCTTGATGGCTGCTATCTGCTGAGGCTGAATGAAAGGTTCGTCACCCTGAATGTTCACCACAACATCGTCAGCCGACAAATGCATTCTGCTGGCAGCTTCCCAACAGCGATCAGTACCGCTACGACATTCTGTACTGGTCATCACCACCTTACCTCCAAATGACTTCACGGCCTGTTCGATGCGCTCGTCGTCAGTAGCCACATATACATCATCCAACTGTCCAACTACCTGATTATATACACGTTCAATCACACGTTTTCCACCCAACATTGCCAGCGGTTTCGCAGGAAAGCGGGTGGAAGCATAGCGTGCCGGTATAATTCCTATATATTTCATTGGAACGCTTCGTCTATCTGGTTCTCGTATTCATCCACAACACCCTGCCCACGATACTCCAAGCTACGGAGTTCGTCTAATGCATCATAGCAAGGGTCGAAACCTTCAGGCTGGACAAACGTCTGGTCCTGAGTAATACCAAACCTACCGTCCCTATACACCTTATCCATAAATTTATGGTAGATAGGTAAAGCAGCACGTGCACCTTGACCAAAACTCATAGAGTCAAAGTGAATGTCACGATCGTCACCACCAACCCAAGCGCCAACTACAAGATGAGGAGTGAAACCCATAAACCATCCGTCGGCATGGGAGTTCGTCGTTCCAGTCTTGCCTCCCATATCGGCGCGAATTGATGAGCGTAGCGCACGACCTGTACCACTGTTGATGACGCCTCTCAGCATCGTCACCATCTGGTATGCGGCTTCTGGCGAGAGCACTTCGTTAGTGCGAGGAGTAAAGGTCGCTACCGTGTTACCTTCGGCATCTTCTATATGTGTCACCAAAAGTGGCTCTGTACGCAGTCCCTGATTGGCAAAAGCCGTATAGCCACTGACCATCTCACCCACGCTAATGTCACACGTACCCAGACAGAGCGAGAGTGTCGGATCGATGTTCTGAGTACGGATACCGAACTGATGCAACATTCTGATGAAGTTCTCCGGACGCAACTGGTCTATCAGTCGGGCACTTGCCTGATTGCTCGATGCAGCAAGGGCTGCAGCAAGCGTACGATAGCCGCCTATACCACCGTCTGGTGACCATCCTCCTGCCGAGAACTGAGCGGTATTGATTTCGTCGCAAGGGGTCCAGCCATTCATCATCGCCAAACTATAAAGATACGGTTTGATCGTGGAGCCTACCTGACGGCGTCCGCCACCCATCACATTATCATATTGGAAATGCTTGAAGTCGAGACCTGGCACGTATGCACGCACATAACCCGTCTGGGGGTCCATGGCCATCATGGCTGAACGGAGGAACTTCTTGTAATATAAGATTGAGTCGCGTGGCGTCATCTCCGTCTCGAATTCCGAGCAGGTGCCGTCCTTTTCATATTTCAACAGAGTCATCATAGTCTTAGTATTGAACGACTCTTTAATCTGATCCTCTGACCATCCGGCTTCTTTCAGCAGACGATAACGCTCCGACTGCTTGATGGCACGGTTCACGATACGTTCCACTCTGGCCTTATCCACGCCGATATACGGGAAGGTAGAATAGCGGTTCTTCAGGTTGTCGAATGCCGGTTGCAGATATTTCGCCACATGTTCGCGCATAGCCTCCTCAGCATATTTCTGCATACGTGTATCGAGGGTTGTATAGACCTTCAGACCGTCCGTGTAGATGTTATAGTTTTCGCCGTTCTTCTTCTTGTTCTTATTACACCATCCGAATAGAGGGTCGGTCTCCCACATCAACGAGTCGTCATAGTACTGTTGATATTGCCATGAAGCATAATCGCTACGGTTAGGTTTCTTTGCCATCATAATCTGGCGGAGATATTCACGCAAATATGGAGCGATACCTTCATTGTGATTGGTAATCTTGAAAAGCGACACATCAATCGGCATCTGCGATGTTTCGTTAAACTGCTGTTGCGTGATATAACCTTCTTTCAGCATCTGTTGTAACACCACATTACGACGTTCTTTACATACCTCGTTGTCTCGAACAGGATTATACAGCGATGGGTTCTTGCACATACCAACCAGTACAGCACACTCGTTCAGATTGAGGTCGTAAGGTGCTTTACCAAAGTAGGTATTCGCAGCACTCTTGATACCGACAGCGTTGTAGAGGAAGTCAAACTGATTGAGATACATCGCAATGATTTCCTCCTTCGTATAGAATTTCTCCAACTGAACAGCAATATACCACTCGATTGGTTTCTGCAGAATACGTCCTTTTATGTCATGGGCGACATCCGTATATAGCTGCTTCGCCAGCTGCTGTGTCAGTGTACTACCACCGCCAGCCGAACGGTCACCCATAATCAGCGTCTTCACAATGGCACGTCCCAATGCCTTGAAGTCAATACCCGAATGCTCAAAAAATCGTTCGTCCTCCGTAGCAACCAATGCATTCACCAGATTTTCAGGGATAGAATCGTATGGTACCATCACACGGTTCTGACTCGCATAGCTCCATGTACCCATAAGCACCCCGTCGTCAGAATACACACGCGATGCATACTTATTGATTGGGTTCTGCAACTCCTCAATCTCAGGAATATCGCCCAACCAACCTTGCGAAATGGAATATACCAATCCTACACAACTCATCAACACCACAAACACACAAATCCATATCAATGTTACACCTTTCGCTACACTCTGTTTCTTTTCCTTTTCCATTATTTCCTAATTAACCTATTACCTAATTAAACGAAATCATTGTTCAAAATCCGTGCAAATTTACTAAATAAATTTGAATTCAAACAAATTAGTTGCGTTTTTAAACAATCATACTACATTTTTCACATTGTTTAAGGCCGATTGTATCTTTAATGTAGATTCATTATCTTATCAAAACCTTTTGTCCGCCTATGATATTTATTCCCTTGACAGGAAAAGAAAGCCGTTGCCCTGAGATATTGAAAATATCCTCTTTGCCTTGAGAAACAGATGAAGAGAGGCTTTTGATTCCTGTTTCATCAGCAAAAAAGTCGAAACAGGCAAGACCATCAGTGACAGAAATGTTAGTAATGGGTTTGGACATGTAGTATGAACCATCGATATTCTTATGGTTCACCTTAGCTACGGGAAGGGTATTGTTGGTGAGAGCATTGTTGATATCATCACCGCCTACGTAGGGATACCCCCATCCTTTCATACTCATACTAGTGGTACTCGTTTTGTTGTTGGCAGGAATAATACGATAGCGTGGTTTGTTGGAATCACTATTAGGAGTTCCAATAATCCAGAGCTGTTCATCATAATCGACATGAAAAACTATCAATCCACTACCTGGCAAATAAGCGTCCCACCCTTGCTGTTGTCGGTTTTCAAGGATGTAGTACTCATCAGCCCAACCATCGTTACGAACGAGATAAGCCACAGGGGCTTTGTCGAGGGAAGGTATATTAGTGACGGAAGTCTTTGTCTGTAACTCATTGGGGGTTAGCCATCCCATAAACATACGCTCGTGGGCAGAATAGTTACAAGGACAGAAACTCTGGCCATTATAACATCCGTAATCCATGATGTCCCAGTCGCGTACAATAGAAGTACTTCCATTATAGAAGTCGGGGAGGCCGAGGCAATGGCTATACTCGTGGCAAAGGGTACCGAAGGCGGTATAGACTCCACTACTGTTAGCTGTCTCCATCACCACACAATAGGTATCGATGAGATAGTTCTTTCCACCGCTGCTGACAGTACGTGGTTGGCAGTTATCGTGCTCACTGAGCCACCACTGATGGGGCCAGATGGTGTTATTGTCGCCATCGATATTCATTCCTTTTCCTGCATAGACGACGAGCAACTGGTCAATCTCACCATCTTCATCCCAGTCGTATAGACTCCAGTCAATATTGCGTTTGAGAAGCACATCAACAATATCATAGATGAGATACTTGGAGTTCTCGTCGTAAGGATCGCCATAATAACTTTTGTACTTCACCCGGCTCTCGTCTAAGCCAATGTACTGAAGATCAAACATGAGGTTCCACTGATGATAGCTTTGGTCATAGAAGTAGTCATGAACCGAACCCACATATCCGTCTTCATGATAGCCAACCTCGTTGAAGATACGGTTCCACAATGGTAGAGGGTCTTCCTCAAGGAACTTCAAATCGGCAAAAGAAACCAGCACTACCAACTGATGACGAGTGCCGACATACTTGTCTACCTTACGAGTCACACCTGAAGCACGACGTGTCTTCTTGGTTCCATGCCGACGTAACATCTGTTCACGACGACAACCACGCGGCAAGCCACTAGTTGATTCACCCACGACCGACTGCCCCATTGACGACAGCATAATCCATACTATCATCAAGAAAACCTCCAATCTTCTCATCCTCTATAACCTATAGCCATTAACCAATAACCACTATTTCATCTTATATCGACTTCCTGTCTCTTTCACGATTCGTTTACCGAATTCGGCAGGGTATCCAGGACGTATGGTAGGAGCGGCATAGCCGTCAGGAGTACGTTCAAACTGACCATCCTTCTCGCGCTTCACGACCATATCATTGTGCTTCACGACAAGATAGCGGAACAATGATTCCCAGCGTTCCATCATCTGGTCAGCTGCCTTGTTGCTATAATTGGCGAGATAGCGTCCTACGGCATTGGGCTGACTTTCACAGAGTTTCTTTCCTTCATTGTCTATATCAACAACCTCTTTCACGTATCCAGCTTCAAGTTCATCGATGACCTTGCGCAAATCGGGATAAATCTTGCTATAATATGGATAAACCATATTGCTCACGGTGTTCTGCATCCAGAACGCAGACTTCCATGAAAATACCAGTTCATCCTGTTCTCCTGAGATGCGTACATAGCACTGAGGAATATCACTCACGCCACAATACACAGGAGTGTAAGGCACCATATTCGCATCGTCATTACCCCACCACACGATACCACCAACGGCATCTGGCAACCAACTGCGCATCTGCCCCACAAAAGTAAAACCTGTCTGCTGAGTACTGGTCGGACGTTCGTTGAAATACTCCTGCTCGTCCACCTTGAAGCTCAACGGACTTGGACGGTAAGGCATCGAATATGCACCTGCGCCAAGGTCCTTCGTGATATCAAGCGCGGTACCTTCGTAGTGGTCACGCATACCATTTTTCACATCAGCTACTGAGAGTAGATGGTTTGGTTTCATGTAGAGAGGCATCTCGCCTTTCATGTCTTCACCATTGAGGTAAGGCAAATATTTGTCCATTCCACTGACGTGATGATTGAAGAAGCTCCAGGCACGAGCATCACAATAGCGAATACCACTGAAGTCAAGAGGATTAAAGGCATCGCGGAAACTGAAGTCGGCATCTTTACCGCTAAAGAAACCCTTCTCGCGTGCAAACTTCACATTATCTTTGTTATAGAGCACATCCTGCTTAGGGAATAGCTGGAAATAGCGTGTGATGCGGCTTTGGTTGGCATGTGCACAGATACAGTCGTCAGGCACACGTACGGCTACCCATGCCGCATTATTCGAACCAGGTCCCATTCCTACCATTTCCATCACCCACGCCTCGTTTTTGTCGGCAATCGTAAAGGTCTCACCCTCACTGCAATAGCCATACTTTGCAACGAGATCGGTCATTATCTGAATTGCCTCACGAGCCGTGCGAGAACGCTCCAGTCCGATGTAGATCAAGCTACCATAGTCAATGATTCCTTTGGGGTCAACCACCTCCTCACGTCCGCCAAACGTGGTTTCGCAGATGCTCACTTGGTTTTCGTTCATCTGTCCCACAACGTTGTATGTACGGGCAGCCTGAGGAATTTCACCCAGATACTTGTTGGTATCCCACTCATAAATCTTACGCATCTCACCTGCCTGATGAGTGCCTCCTACATGACGGTACATATTACCGTACATGCCGTAGGAGTCAGCATTGTAGCTTACAATCACACTTCCATCCGTCGATGCTTTCTTACCAACGATGAGGTTCGTACATGCTACAGAATGGAGCATTGGCAACTGCATACCCACAATTGCCAATGCTGTCAGAAAAATGTTTTTTTTCATCAATAATTTATTTTTATGAATTATGCATTATCAGAATCCTCCTCCGAATCCGCCACCGCCTTGCATATTGCGCATCATCGGAATCATCATAATCATCATAAGGTTGTCAACAGTAAGGTCTGTTGCCTCAACGAGTGAAACGGAGTTCTGCTGACCTGTAGAGAAGAAGAGTACTTCGTTGAACTTGTTGTCTGTTACTTTTGCATAAGCCTGCATAGAACCGCCCATCTGCTGGAACATATTAGGCAACTGAAGGCGCTTTACTCCGTCTGCGCCCACCTTTGGCTCTGGCATAGCGAAACCGCCCATACCACCACCGCCATCAGTTTCCACGAACTCAATGAGGGTTTTATAGTCCTTGAGGGCTTCGATGTCGGCCTTGATAGCAGCTACCTTGTCGGCACTAGGAGTAAGCACTGTGTAGCTCTTGATGCTCTTGAGCTGTGCAGCCATACTACCCATATCTGGCATACCCGGCATACCACCGCCACCTTGTGCTGGCATATTAGCAAATGCATCAACCATTTGTTTTACGTCCGCCATCATGTCTTCGGTCTTTACTCCCTGTCCTTTGTACTTAGCTACCAATGCGCTTGCTGTCTGTGCGTTTGCTGTCACTGCAAACAGTGCGATGAGCACTGTCAAAATTGATTTCATTACTTTCATAATTTGTTAAGATTTTAATAAATGGATAAATTAATTAGGTATAATTTAAAAAGATTACGCTTATATTTTGAGTTTACTTGAATCTACTGCCTTGAAACTCATGTCGAGGCCTTTCACAGAATGAGTCAACGCACCCACACTGATAAAGTCCACTCCACACTCGGCATAGTCGCGAATCGTATCGTAAGTGATACCACCCGACGATTCTGTCTCATATTTTCCTCCAATCAGCTCTACGGCCTTGCGAGTCTGCTCTGGAGTGAAATTATCGAGCATAATACGGTCTACACCTCCTACACGGAGCACTTCGTTCAGTTCATCAAACCCACGCACCTCTATTTCTATCTTCAAGTCCTTCCCCTTCTCCTTAAGGTATTGATGACACCTTGTAATGGCATTCTCTATTCCACCAGCGAAGTCAATATGGTTATCCTTCAACAAAATCATATCGAACAAGCCGATACGGTGGTTTACTCCACCACCAATCTTCACAGCCTCCTTCTCCAACATACGCATGCCAGGAGTGGTCTTGCGGGTATCAAGAATGCGTGTCTTCGTACCTTCTAGACGCTTTACATACTTGTTTGTCATCGTAGCAATACCACTCATGCGCTGCAAAATGTTGAGCATCAGACGCTCCGTTTGAAGAAGGCTTTGAATCCGTCCCTTCACACTCATCACGATATCACCAGGCTTCACGTGCGCACCATCGTGGATATATACCTCTACCTCCATCGTAGGGTCGAACCGGTGGAATACCTGCTTGGCAATTTGCTCGCCAGCAAAGATACCCTCCTCTTTGATTAGAAGTTTCGACTCACTCACCGCATCCGCAGGAATGCAACAAAGAGTGGTATGGTCACCGTCGCCTATGTCCTCTGCAAATGCGAGGTATATCAAGCGGTCGTTGAGTTCTTCTACTGATAGCATAATTACTCGTTGTTTATTTATTTTCTTTGCAAATATACGACATTTAATTAATAATTCGGAATGAAGAATAAAGAAAAATACTATTTCGAGCGATAATTTGTAAAAAAAACACTAACTTTGCAAATTGAAAACGAAAATCAACATTGATATAAACAGAAAAAAACGAGATGAAAGGATTATACACAGTACTGCTGTTGATTTGCTCGAATACGTTCATGACTTTTGCCTGGTATGGCAACTTGCTGATGAAACAACGTCACATATCCGACGGATGGTCTATGCCGAAAATCATCCTGTTGTCTTGGCTCATTGCAGGTGTGGAATACTGTTTCCTCATCCCTGCGAACAACATCGGGTCGGACATAACGGGCGGTCCTTTTAACCTCATGCAGTTGAAAGTCATACAGGAAGTTATCTCCATCAGTGTGTTCACTGTCATTGCTATGATGTGCTTCCAAGGACAGCAACTCCATTGGAACCATATCGCTGCATTCATCTGCCTCATCGCAGCAGTATGTTTTGTTTTTTATAAATAGATTATGGATAACCAACGTTATATGATGCGCGGCGTGAGTGCCGCCAAAGAAGATGTGCACAACGCCATCAAGAACATCGACAAGGGTATATTCCCTCAGGCATTCTGTAAGATCATCCCTGACATCCTCGGCGGCGATCCTGAGTATTGTAACATCATGCATGCCGACGGAGCAGGCACCAAGTCCAGTTTGGCTTATATGTACTGGCGCGAGACTGGTGATCTTTCCGTATGGAAAGGAATCGCACAAGATGCCCTCATCATGAACACCGACGACCTACTCTGTGTCGGTGCGGTCGATAACATCCTTGTCAGCTCAACCATCGGACGCAACAAAATGCTCATCCCTGGTGAAGTCATCTCAGCCATCATCAATGGAACCGACGAACTCATGGCCGAACTCCGCGAAATGGGAATCGGCATCTACGGCACAGGAGGCGAAACAGCAGATGTTGGCGACTTAGTTCGCACTATCATTGTCGACTCAACCGTCACTTGTCGCATGCGTCGTGCCGATGTCATCAACAACGCTAATATCCGTCCAGGGGATGTCATCGTGGGCCTTTCTTCTACAGGACAGGCATCTTACGAAAAACAATATAACGGCGGTATGGGCAGCAACGGACTTACTTCTGCTCGTCATGATGTCTTCTCAAAGTATCTGGCAGATAAATATCCAGAAAGCTACGACCACGCTGTGCCCGAAGAGTTAGTATATAGTGGTCATTATAAACTGACGGATACTGTCGACGGTTCTCCAGTTAACGCAGGACTGTTGGTTTTGTCACCAACAAGAACCTATGCGCCTGTCGTTCGCCGCATGCTCGACGAACTACGTCCGAAGATTCACGGTATGGTACATTGTACTGGTGGTGCACAAACTAAAGTGCTTCATTTCGTGGGCGACAACTGTCGCGTCATCAAGGACAATATGTTCCCAGTGCCCCCACTCTTCCGTGTCATTCAAGAAGAAAGCCACACCGACTGGCAGGAAATGTATAAAGTGTTCAATATGGGTCACCACCTTGAAATGTACCTCTCCCCCGAAGATGCCCAGCAAGTCATCGACATCTCACGTTCTTTCAATATCGATGCTCAGATTGTAGGTCGCATCGAGGAAGGTCCCCGAAGCCTCACTATTCAAAGTGAATACGGCTCATTCAACTACTAATCATTGCAATACCCTCAATAATTAACTACATATGAAACTAAATCTATTAATGAAAGCCTTGATGGCTTTTGCCGTGATGATGTATTCATGCACTTCATTTGCAGGAACACGTCACACTTACAACTTCAACATCAACCGTCCTATTGATGCTCAGACTGCATCAACATGTACGGCAAAAACCACATTGATTAAAAACTTATTGGGAATTACAGCAACTGAGATTCCTAACGTTACCTTAAAAGCAACGTGGATTGGTTCCACAGGTAATGAATCTTTCTACGGTTCATCGACGACTGGCGACAGTTCAGAGAAGGGACATTGGTTTACGCAGACAGGTCTTACCACCTCAAAGCCTAAGAATTACTGCATCAAGGTAGTATGGAATGCCCCAACGTTCTACGTCACTCATAATTCAGAAGCAAATATAGAAGTCGGGGCTACATACACAGTGAAGGAAGCATTATTAACAAACAACGACACCCTCGTCTATGTCTTCAACGTGACTATTGGAGCAGCAGGTTCGGAGGAGTCGGTCACCACCGACCAACCAGATATGGTAGGACGGAAAAGCACTACTGACGGATGGTTGGTACGCCCTGTGGTTCAGCAAAACGAACAAGAGCCTAAATATGAGAACTTCATATCCGTAAATGCAGGCGATAGGATAACACTTGGATGTCAGATTTTGGATACCACAACCTACCCTTCAGCAAAATATCAATGGTATAAGTGCTACTGGGATGCCAAGCAGAAGAAAGATGTCACCAAGAGCCTGAGAAGCTATAATGAGAATGACTTCGTACTGACAGAGAGTGCAGAATACGGTGATGGAGGCATGTATAAAGTAAGTGCCCGCCTAACTGACACAAATGACAAGATAGTGGTTAAGACCTATTACTTCTATGTAGATGTGCAGGAGAATGCAGGGCAGTTCAAGGAATGGCCCACATATAACCTTACATACGACTTCCATACCGAATATCCCAAGCTTGGGACACCACAGAAAGTACATAATGTGATGCAAAAGAACGGTAAGAAAGCAAAACAGTATGTCGGCGAGTGGTGGTCGGTTTTCTGGGGCGACAACCTCAACTCGGAAGTAGGAAAAGACGAAGCAACCGTAATGGCAGCAGCCAAGAATCTTGTGGAGAAATACGACTATGACTTTGCATACATACGCGATTACATGGGATGGCCACCCGACCTCAGTGCACGTGAGGGTTATAAATCGTTCGTCTATATCTTCGGCTCAGGATTGTCTAATGATAATGAATCGAATACCACCCAAGGCGGCTATCAGAGCAGTACACGCGTCGATGGAAAGAACTACGCCTGTGTTTGGGCATCATACTATCCTTTCAGTCGTTTCCGCGATGATGCCGACCAACTATGGAACGACGGCGACTATCAGCGTGACGCGATGATTCACGAAGGCATCCATGCTATATTTGCTGACCTGAATGCATGTAGAGGTTCATCGTGGTTCCATGAGGGAGGTAACACATGGCTGCAAGGACAGGTCTATGCACGTCGTGACGGTAAGTTTGGAGATGCAGGATTCCTCGACGGAGGTCCATTCCTCGCACCTCACATGCCTATCGAGTGCTACTCAGGATGGCTACAAGACGGTTCTTACGGAGGTCCTGCAGCACAAGGAGTGAATATGTACAGCGGAGGACAGCAGATATGTACTTGGCGTAACTATCTCGGAGGTGTTCAGTATGCCAATGCATTCCCAACCGTTGTAGCCAACGTGTGTGGCGACGGGAGTATTCCTTGGATATGGCGCTATTGTAAGAATCGCGTACTTGAAACCATGGGTGATACGTTGGGCGACGAAGCAATGCGCGATGTCATCATCCAGTATCGTGCACGTCAGGCACTCTTTGACCTTGGAGGATGGGACAACAGCTACCGTTCAGTCACCAACTCCTATTTCGGAACAACCGTAAAGGCGGAATACAGCAATGGTGTGTGCGCTGGTGCCGGACAGCCCATCGTGGGACGCGATCCGGACAACAGCCAAATGGCATGCTGGATAAACGTAGCACCTTACAAGCTAACCCCTTATCAGACTGTCGAGTTAAATGACTCAGCAGGATGGATGGCCCCCGACACCCTCACCAATCCAGGATGGAGCGGTGCCAACATCATACCAATACACGTAATGGGTGACGTTGCCAACGTAGAGTTCCGACCCGAAGACACTAATATGCGAGCACTGCTCTGCTACCGAACTGCCGATGGGCAATGCTACTACAGCCAGACCGTATATTGTGGCAATATGAGCATAGATATCACAAAGAAACCAGCCAACGGAGTCATCTTCTGCGTTGTCGTGAATACAGATTACGTATATACAGGAGATGAGCAACGCAAACACCACTGGGACTATCGTCTGCGACTGGGCGAAGGAGCCATTGCCGTAGCCGATCCATATATCAAATGGTTCTACTACGAGCGCAGCCTGACTGACCCCGCTTATGAGGAGATGATATCTGGTATCCAAGAAGTTAACGACAGCAATATCCCCGAAGCTAAAGGCATTAAGATGATGTCATCACGCTTCAGCCCTGGTAGCACTATTAATGTAGACCTCAACGGAGTGAACCCATCCGACATCCGACTTCGCATCATAGGAGCTACAGGCATAGTATGCGCCGATGGTCGCGTCAATGCCGACGGGTCATTCCAACTACCAGCCAACATACACAATGGCCTATATATCATCCTCTTTGCCTATAATCACAAGCAAGAAGTATATAAGGTCATTGTGAAGTAAGAGTCAAAACAAAATATATAGAACCTTGTATAGAGGCAATAATAAGGAAGGTACCCGATGTAGATTCGGATACCTTCCTTTCTTAATATGTTGTAATCTCAGCAGAAATTATGAGAAAACCAGTCTTTTATTCCAACTCAATTGCATAGCTGCCTGTACGACCTGATGGGTATTTACCCCAGATGAAGAGAGTTTTGGCCTCCGAATCACAAGCAGACTTGTAGATGCGCTCCAGATCAGCCACAGTATTAATCTTCACGTTGTTGGCAAGCATGATAATGAAGTCATTGCCTACACCCATCTTACGCAATGGACTATCGCTGTCGAGTTTAGTGACCTGTACACCATTCGAGAGGTTGAGCGACTTCTTCTGGTCAGCTGTAATCTCCTTGAATTCGGCTCCAAGAGATGACAGATTCTGTGCTTTCACTACCTTCGTATTTCCCTGGCCGTTCTTGAGTGTCACATCAACGGTCTTCGACTTCTTATCACGCAAGATACCTACACTCACTTTGTCGCCTGGGCTGTAGCGCGTAATGACTTCCTGCAACTCTGACATCTTGGAAATCTTCTTGTCGTTGACTGACACAATGACATCACCTTCCTTGATACCTGCCTCCTTGGCAGCCCCGTTGTCCATCACATCTGCCACATACACGCCTTCGTTAGTACCGAAGTCCTTATTCCATTTCTCGTCCTTAGCCTTCTGGTCATCAACGTATGCACTGAGGTCGCTACCGCTGATGCCGATGAGGGCACGCTGTACTGCACCATATTCCTTAAGGTCGTTCACTACCTTCTTCATGATGGTCGTCGGGATAGCGAAACCATAACCTGTGAAGCTACCTGTCTGACTGTAGAGAGCTGCATTGATACCTACCAACTCACCACGGGAGTTAACCAACGCACCACCACTGTTACCTGCATTGATAGCAGCATCTGTCTGGATGTACGATTCAATCTCATTGCCTGTACGGCTCACCTCTTGAATCTTACGAGCCTTGGCGCTGACGATACCAGCAGTCACAGTAGATTTCAAGTTGAACGGGTTGCCGACTGCCAATACCCACTCTCCTACTTTCAGTTCGTCGCTGTCACCTATAACCAATGTTGGCAAATCCTTACCATCGATCTTCAGCAATGCCAAGTCGGTGTTTGCATCCAACCCGACCACTGTTGCCTTGAACTCGCGGTTGTCGTTCAGGGTAATCTCGATATCATCGGCACCCTCGACTACGTGGTTGTTTGTTACGATATATCCATCTTTTGAGATGATAACACCCGAACCTGCACCCTGACGTTTTGGTGTCTGAATCTGACGACGCTGAGTACCTCCGTTACCACGGCCAAAGAACTGACTGAACATATCATCGAACGGATCGTAGTATTCCTGAATACGAGTACTACCGTTCTGTGTCACCTTGATATAAACTACAGCGGCACAACCCTTCTCGGCTGCTTCAGTGAGGTCGATGTAAGACTGCGTTCTTGGCGTATCGTCCTTACTGGCGAGTGTCATAAAGCCATCGTCATTTGATTTACTGTTAAACACCTGAGCCTTGTCATTGCCCAAATTGCTAAAACGATTGTGTAAGAAAGAGAAAGTTACAGCACCGGTAACTCCTGATACCAAAGCCACGAGGGCAAGTGTTCCATAAATTCTTTTCATTGTCTGTTTCATAATTATCTTTATGTTTTATGTTAATATCAGTCCGTTTTTAACGAATAATCTACAAAATCGATGCCAAATTTAGTATTTAGTTTAATACTGACAAAATAATTCAACCTATTTTTTCATGGTTTTGAGAATGTTTAACACAACAAGCACAATCATTAACAATTCAACTATACAAAAAAGGAGTTTGGTTGCCCAACCCCCTGTACTTTTGTCAGTCAATGCCTCGATATGTTTCTTGAACCTCTTTATAGCTCACGATGTCGCCTATATCGTAACGACGACCAGGCATCTCCATCGCATGAACAGGAACCTGCGTACATAGCCAGGCTAAGTAACTACCAGGTGCATCGGTACCACATCCAGCATCAATGCCAGCTTGAACCAATCGGGCATCCTCGCGCGTATAATAATAAAAAGGAGGGCAGCACCAATGAGTCTCAGGCGTAGGCGACTTCTCCGTCATCCGTAGCACCCGCTCCTGCTCATCAATCGTCACTACCCCACTCTTCAGCAACTTCTTCTCCTCAGGCTCATAGTAGCGAAGGATGCAGCTGGTGCCTTTCTCCACCGCATAACGCACAAACTTCTGGAGGCTGAAATCGAGCACATTATCACCTGCTATGACCAGCATATCGTCATCAATACCCAAGGCATCAATAGCAAACTGAATATCTTTCACCGCTCCCAATCGTGTCTCGTTGGTGGAAGTACCGTCATCTACCACAGTTATCTTCTGTGGTTTTGTATCTGCCCATTGCTGGAAATGGGTAGCAAACTTATGATTGGATATCACGACGAACTCATCGACCAAATGAGCACCATCGATATCATCTACCAGCCAATCCAAGATGGTCTTGTCGCCCACTTTGAGCAATGGCTTCGGGAAATTCTCTGTCAAAGGATATAATCGTGTGGCGTATCCTGCCGCCAATATCAGACACTTCATAACATAATTCCATCTGCCGACTGGCATATCTTCACCATATATTTCCCCTCGAGTTCTGGGAAGGCTTTGAGATATTCGGCTGTTACCTTATTAATAATACTCTCTTCGAACGCAGGATCTATCAGCGACATGCAGCAGCCTTTGAAGCCTGCACCACTGAAACGGCCTCCATAGATACCATCCGTATGCGTCATGATATCGTAGAGAGTCTTGAGTTCTGGCGAACCTGTTTCCCAATTATAAATTGAGGAATGACCACTCTCGAAACTCAGGCGTCCATACGTCTCGATATCACCTCGACGCCACGCCTCTGCACCTTGTTCCACACGATCGAACTCCGTCATCCAATGCTCTGCACGCTTGCGCCAGTTCTCAGGCAGACGGTCTTTATATTGCTCGTACACCTCACGTGGGATGTCACGCATATTCGTTTCCTTGAACTTACCATATTCCATCCCTGCGTATGCAGCAAGGGCGTATGCAGCACTACGGAGTTCATCCACACGCATATTGAATTTACTACCTGCCAGCGTACGCTCCACACCGCTGAAGAAGATGGCAATCTTGTAGGGCTTCATCACTGGCGAAGCAGGAATCAGTTCGTAGGTATCATCTTTGGTATCGAGATAAAGCAGATGGTCCTTCTTGGAATACATTTCACAACTCTGGTCGAGTTTACCGCTGCTCACACCCACATAGTCGTTCTCAGCCTTCACTGACATCATGATAAGTTCCAACGGCTCTGGATGGAGGTCGTTCACATCGCAAAGGGCCTTTAGGAACACCAACACGACAGCAGCCGAAGACGACAGACCGCCAATCGGCAGACTTCCCTCAATCACTCCGCTCAATCCTTTCGACAGCGGGTAACGTTCTGCCAATTGCAGCGTAGCACCACGCAGATAGTCGGCCCAATCGTTCTCTTTGCTCTTAGGCACTTCACGCACATGCCACTGTGCACGCTTATCAAACTGAAGAGAACACAACTCTACCACTCCGTTTTGCTTTACCTTGTAGGCAATATGGATGCCCTTATCGATGGCCAAACCTGTTATCTTACCAAGGTTATGGTCGGAATGTGCACCAATCGGACAAATTCGATACGGACAGAATGCCAATCTGTCAGCATCTTTTTTGTAAATCTCGAAAAACTTTTCCTGACACTTTAACATCGCTTTCTATTTGTTGAATTAATATGCTTCATCGTTTGCAATCTCGTCTTTATCCAGTTTCTTTTTGTCGATTTTGCGCCAAGCCACAATAATATATGCAAGCACGAATGGGATGAGCAGACTCACAATCGCCATCGTACGGAGTGTGAACTCACTTGAACAGGAATTGACTATCGTGAGCGAACTCTGCAAATCGGCTGTCGATGGATAATAGGCGGTGTGGTTCCACCCTGCACAAAGCAACAAGGCCAATACGGTCAACACCACGCCGATTCCTACAGGCCAGATTCCTTTGATATAGGTCTTGCTGAGGATGGTTCGCACGATGCCATAAAGCACCAGGACGACACCCACGAGCAGAACCACCATCAGGTACCACATCTCAAGGAAGTTATGAAGGTATTTGTTTGGCTCAATCAGTATCTGTCCCTCGTCTGTGTAGGCATATCCATCTATCAAAAGCAGATGAACCAGATAGGCAACAAAGAGCACAAGGAAACAAATCGTAGCACCCACCAGTCGTACGGAAGCACGCGAACGGATGTTCTCGTCGTTCACATTATTCATTACATAGAGGATGCCGAGAATCCTTGCCAGGAAGAACACAGCAAAGCCGAAGACAAGTACCCAAGGATTGAGCAGCGCATCCAATCCATGCGAGGCATTTGCCCATTGGCTGATGACTGGAGAAGCCATATCTGTGATGTTGTTCTTCTCTACGATGAAGTTCGAACCTTCGAAGAATGTAGCTACAGCTCCACCCAACAGCAACGGTCCAATGAGACCGTTGAGAATCAGCATCAACTGAAATGTCTTGGCACCCAGCAAGTTACCCAGTTTGTTCTGGAACTCATAACTGACAGCTTGTAACACAAAAGAGAAGAGAATCAGCATCCAAAGCCAATAAGCTCCGCCAAAGCTGGTAGAATAGAACAAGGGGAAGGATGCAAAGAACGCACCTCCGAAGGTGACGAGTGTGGTGAACGTGAACTCCCACTTGCGACCTGTCGAGTTGACAATCAGTCGTCGCTCCGTTTCGTTGGTTCCTAACAACCACACCAATGAGTTGGCACCCTGCACAAACATCAGGAACACCAACAAGGCACCTAAGAGCGACACAAGGAACCACCAATATTGCTGAAGAAATTCGTATGTCATAAAATCATTTATTATTATTTTGATTTGAAGGGAAGTTAAAGGGAATTGAAGGGACGATACTTTTGATGGTCAAAAATCATTCGTCCTTTTAACTTCCATTCCTTTCCATTCTCTTCCATTCTTTAAATTAAACTATAAACTTTCAACTTTATCATACTCCGGTCCCTTCTTGATTTGCTTAATGAGGATGTTCAGCTCCACAACAAGCATCGTGGTGAAAAGCACCAGGAAGACGAAGAAGGTAATCATCACGCTCGATGACTGCAGATTGCTGACAGATACCCACGTAGGCAGCATGTCCTGAATGGTCCAAGGCTGACGTCCGAACTCTGCCACAAGCCATCCGCACTCTGAGGCGATATACGACAGCGGAATCATCACAAGGCCTGAGACATACAGCCACTTAGGCGCACTCGCGATGTCTTTCCGATACAGGAAGAACAGGATGACAGCAAAGAACAGAATCAACAGACACCCCATTCCCACCATCATACGGAACGCATAGAAGTTGATTGGAATGAAAGGCACCACCTCGTCGGCCGACTTGATGTAGCCATAGCCGAAGTAAGGCATGTTCTCCTTGATATCCGACAGTTGAGCGGTGAGTGAAGCCTCGTCTGCCCCGTCCTTCTTAGCCTGACGATACGCTGCCAAGGCACTGATGGCCAGCTTGCCTCGTTCTATCTTCTCGTCGAGCGACGGTTCCACTTCACCCTTCGCATTCGTATAACCACCCTTGATGATGTCGTTGATACCTGGCACATACCCATGCAGGTCGTTCGTAGCGAGGAACGACAAAGCATACGGAGCAGCAATCTTCAGTTCAGGCTCCTCCTGGTTGGCGTAGTCGGGTTGTTCAAACGGATTGATCCATGCGATACCCGTCAGGCTCTGGTCCGTTCCACCATTATAGAGCGCCTCCATCGCAGCCAGCTTCATAGGTTGCACCTGAGCCACACTATAGGCAGAATGGTGACCCGTCACAGCAGCACCCATAGCAGCCACGACACCTACGATGGCGCCAATCTTCATACTCGCTTTTGCCAAAGGTATCTCACGTTTCTTCATCAGATACCAGCCACTCACGGCTACCGTGAACACCGCTCCGATAATCCAAGCCGAGATGACCGTATGGCAGAATTTGTCGACAGCAAACGGAGAGAGTGCCACATCGGCAAACGACACCATCTCATTGCGCATCGTGTCGGGATTGAACTCACAACCCACAGGATTCTGCATCCATGCATTTGCCACCAATATCCACCATGCAGAGATGGTAGCGCCAAGGCCAGTGAGCCACGTAGCAGTCAGATGGAATCCAGCCGACACCTTCTTCCAGCCAAAGAACATCACAGCAACAAACGTACTCTCCATAAAGAACGCCACGATGCCCTCGATGGCAAGCGGAGCACCAAAGATGTCGCCCACAAACCACGAGTAGTTCGACCAGTTCGTTCCAAACTCAAACTCCAGAATGATACCAGTAGCCACACCCATCGCGAAGTTGATGCCGAAGAGTTTCTGCCAGAATTTGGCAACATCGCGCCAGAACACATTCTTGGTGCGGTAATAACAAGTTTCCATGATACCCATAATCACAGCCAGTCCCAACGTCAACGGGACAAACAGCCAATGATAGATAGCGGTCAGCGCAAACTGCGCCCTCGACCACTCAATGGTACCAGTGTCGATTGTAGATAAGATTTCTTGCATAGGCATTATTATTTATAAGTCAAAGGTCTATTTTCATCTTTTGAGGCTTTGAAGGGCTTCCTTTCCATTCCTTTCTATTTTCAATTTTTGAAGGTCTAATGCCTTGTTCCCTTCCCATAAGGGAGGGGTTAGGGGTAGGCTTTCAACACTTGGCTTGCCACATACTCGGCTTCCTCCCCCTCCTTCGCATGCTGCTTGAGGAAGTTCGGGAAGAAAAAGATTTTCAGCACCACGAATATCACAAACAGTTTCACAAGGACAATCACCCACAACAACTTGCCCAACCGCATGTGTCGGAATCCATCGCGATAGAGATCATACACCCTGTATATAAAACTGCGAATATGCATACTCACAACATTTAATGTTGCAAATATACATTGTTTCTCTGAATCTACAAAACATTTTCTAGGAAAAACTAACAATCGCCTTAAAATAGCCATACTTAGTTCTAAAATTAACCGACCATGGTATTTCTTTTGGTATCAAAAACAAAGTCGCCAGTCACCCCATTTTGAATTTCCTAGGTTCTTGGACATTCCGAATATAGCACAAACGCTATATGATTATACTCACAAAGTCATACCGCCACCCTGTACTCAGGGAAAAATTGCGAAATG